>JBBALS010000083.1:0-7641 GCA_040402915.1 Flavobacteriales bacterium | reverse complement strand
AATAGGATTGACGTTCCATCGCAACCTCTTCAGAATGACAAGGACCTGCTATGATTCCTATTTGGTGTGGATGTATATTCAATGATGAAAACAAATAATCGGAAATAATCTCGTGCTTTTCGGGTATCATGCCTTTGATGGCGGAGAAGATTGATTTTCCTTTCAACGCATCTTTGGGCAGTTGCGAAAGTGTTTGATGCACAAATGCAGCAGGCAAAGCCAAAATGATAATGTCAGCTCCTTCAACAACCTCAAGCAAGTTTGCATTGGGAAGAATTTTATTTACATCAATCTGAATATCGCTGAGATACCTTGGATTGTGTGCGAACTTTTGGATATGTTGAACTTGTTCTTCCGAACGCATCCACCAATGCACAATGCTTGGGCCTTCGTTTAATATTTTAACAATGGCTGTTGCCCAACTTCCTGCGCCAATAACAGCAACAGCGGGCATAAAAGAAGATGTTTGATTCGTCATCGATTAAGCCAAAGCAGGTGTTTGAAAAATCTCTTTCAATTTCCCAACGGTGAAATCGATGTCCTCTTTGGTGTTGTATTTACTAAATGAAAAACGCACGTTATGACGTGTAGGATCGCAGTTTATTGCACCCAAAACATGCGAACCAATACTGCTTCCTGATGAACACGCACTACCACCCGATGCTGCAATTCCATTGATATCGAGATTAAAAAGCAACATATCGCCCGATTCGTTTGGAGGAAATGAAACGTTTAAAACCGTGTACAATGAATTATTGGAAATATCACCATTGAAAGCAATACCTGGAATACTCTCGCGAAGAGATTCAATCATGTAATTTTTCAATCCTTGAATATGTGTTTGATGCGCTTCCAAATCGCGGTAAGCAATTTCAATGGCTTTTGCCAAACCTACAATTCCATATAGATTTTCGGTTCCTCCTCGCATATTACGTTCTTGTGCACCACCATAAATGAAGGGCTGAATATTGGAACCTGAACGGATGAAAATAAATCCAACACCCTTAGGACCATGGAATTTATGTGCCGCACAATTGATAAAATCGACTGGAATATCTTGCAAATCGAAGGCATAATGTCCCATGGTTTGCACTGTATCGGAATGCATAATTCCATCGTATTTTTTTACCAGCGTGGCAATTTCTTTCAAATTCAAACGTGTACCAAGTTCGTTATTAGCATGCATCAACGAAACCAATGAACGCGGTTTTGTTTGAAGCAAATGTTCTAATTCTTGTAAATCGATGGCGCCATCTCTATTCACAGAGAGAATGCTTAATTCAATTTTTCCATCATGAGCCAAATGTTCCAAGGTATGCAAAACGGCATGGTGCTCGGTGGGCGCAGTGATGGCATGGGTAATTTTCAAATCCTCAACAGAACGAAAAATGGCCATATTATTGGCTTCGGTTCCACCGGAAGTAAAAAAGATTTCGGATGGTGAAACATGCAACAAATTCGCCACTGTTTTGCGGGCTTTTTCTATCTCCGAACGAGTAATACGACCAAATGAATGGATGGATGATGGATTGCCGAAATGCTCACGCATTAAAGGAAGCATCGCGTCGATTACTTCATTATCTAGTTGCGTGGTGGCTGCATTATCGAGGTATATTGCCATATTTTTCTGATTTAGGAAATTCGCTGCAACGAATGTAAATGGATTTATTTCATGATCATCTCGGAAGTTAATTCCTTGATATCCATGATAATTTTATTAGCGAGATTATCGGCCGTTGCACTGTTCTCAGCTTCCGAATAAATGCGAATAATGGGTTCGGTATTGGAACGACGCAAATGCACCCAACTTTTTTCGAACTCAATCTTCACTCCATCGATGGTATTGATTGGTTGTTTCTTGTATTTCTCTTGGATTTTCAACAAGATTTCATCCACATTCAATTCAGGAGTTAACTCAATCTTATTTTTAGAAATATGGTAGTTTGGATAAGTTGAACGAAGCATGGAAACACTCTTTCCAAATTGTGCAAGATGGGTTAAGAATAATGCAATCCCAACCAAAGCATCACGACCATAATGCAATTCCGGATAAATAATACCGCCGTTTCCTTCACCACCTATGATGGCATTTTTCGACTTCATCATTTCAACCACATTCACCTCACCTACTGCCGATGCAAAATACTCATTACCATACTTTTCAGTAACCTCACGCAAAGCACGGGTTGAGGATAAATTGGAAACAGTTGCTCCCGGAGTGTTTTTCAAGACATAATCGGCAACGGCAACCAAGGTGTATTCTTCGCCAAACATTTCCCCGTCTTCGCAAACGAGTGCTAAACGATCCACATCCGGATCAACAGATATTCCAAGGTGTGCATTTTTCTTGATTACTTCTTCACTTAAATCGCGAAGGTTTTCAGGAAGCGGTTCTGGGTTATGAGGGAATTTACCATCAGGTGTGCAATATAATTCGGTAACCTGTTCCACACCAAGCGCCTTCAATAACTGGGGAATAGCAATTCCTCCGGTTGAATTAACGGCATCAATCACCACACGAAAATTGGCCTTGCGAATCGCTTCCACATCAACCAATGGCAATGCAAGCACACGATCAATGTGTTTGCGGATATAACCATCCATTTGATGATAGCTTCCTAAATGATTTACATCTACGTAGTTGAATGCTTCTTTCTCCGCAATTTCCAATACAAGCTGACCATCTTCGGCCGAAATGAATTCCCCTTTTTCGTTGAGAAGTTTCAATGCGTTCCATTGCTTGGGATTGTGACTCGCCGTAAGGATGATTCCGGCATGCGCATTTTCCATCTCAACAGCCAATTCAACCGTTGGAGTTGTACTCAGACCAAGATCAATCACATCGATACCTATTCCTTGCAAAGTACCCACAACCAAATTGCGGAACATTTCTCCCGAAATACGGGCATCGCGTCCAATAACAATCGTATAGCGATCGCGTTGATGACGCTGTTTCACCCAGGTTGCAAATGCAGATGTAAACTTAACAATGTCAACAGGAGAAAGTCCATCGCCTGGCGCACCGCCAATGGTTCCTCGAATTCCGGAAATTGATTTAATTAATGCCATGTAAATAAAAGCGATAAAAACGCAAACCTAAGGAATTTGAAATTGCAATAAAATGGAAATTCCTAGAGATGCCAAATTAGTTTAGTTGGAAGTTGATTGAATATGGATGTGTTTTAAATGCTGCATTTCTTTTTCAATTGCCTGATAAATGTCGGCTCGAATCGGCACCAATGGCAAACGAACAAATTCATCGCAGATGTTTAGTAGTTTCAATGCCGCTTTCACACCGGCTGGACTGCCATCAGCAAACATCAAACGGGTAAATTCGAGTAATGCAAGATGGATTGGTCGCGCAGCCAGAAAATCGCCATCCATGCTACGATGCACCATTTCGGAGAACAGAGCTGGATAGGCATTCGCAACCACAGAAATTACACCATCGGCACCGCATGCTAGCAAAGGAAATGTAAGAGCGTCATCGCCACTGATAACTATAAAACCATTCGGGCGTTGACGAATAATTTGCATGATTTGCTCCATATTACCCGAAGCTTCTTTGATTCCACAAACATTTTTGCATTCGTGGGCAATGCGAAGTGTTGTTTCGGCAGTCATATTGACCCCGGTTCTACCAGGAACATTATACAACATAAGCGGTTTGGGACTTGCTTCTGCAATGATTTTATAATGCTGAAAATGCCCTTCCTGATTGGGTTTATTGTAATAAGGCGCCACCGAAAGTACCGCTTCTATCCCATGTAAATCGGCATGTTGAAGATTTTCGGCTACCTCGCTTGTGTTGTTTCCGCCAATGCCCAACATCACCGAACAACGACCTGCATTTTCGTCCAACACGATTTCTTGAACGCGTCTTTTTTCGTCTTTAGTCAGCGTGACAGATTCTCCAGTTGTACCTAATGCAACCAAGACATCGATACCGCCGTTGGCCAAATGGTTTACTAATCGACGAAGCGAGGCCTCATCGACATTTCCTTTGGTATCAAACGGTGTAATAATGGCTACTCCGCTTCCTTTTATGGTTGGATGTGTGATCATGATTGAGTTGATTGAGGTAATGAATGATGGTATATGCAAAGGCTTTCAAATCCGTTTTTTCATCTATTTTGAAAGTCATATCGTAACAAAAAGCAACTGTACTATCGGCCCGTCCAATCTTGAGACCTGCTTTGGAAACCGCAGCAACATAATCCAAAGGAAAAATATCTTCGAGTGTTAAGTTGATTAAGATATCGAAAGGCTCATCGATGAAATTTTCAACAACAGCGCCCTTGGGTTTTTGCATCCAGTTGACTTGACTTTTGAAAAAGTAATCAGCTTCGGGACGAGCAAGTGAATGAAAAGAAAGGGCGTCCTTGAAATCGATATACCCTAGAGCAACGGGTAATTTCTGACTTTCTTTTAGGTCTTTGCAAAAACCACGAATGAACTCAAATGTATCGCGGTCGGATGCGTTGTATAAAATTCCGATACAGCCTGCCCGGTGAATATCGGGTGAGGTTCGATCTCGCTTGATTGCAGAAGCATTTTGCTTGAGCTGCAACATGGCAATAGAAAGTTTAATTTTATCGATGACTGTCATGCTAGCATGTCTATGAAGTCTTGCTCAGAAATGATTATTACGTTGAGTTTTTCTGCTTTTTTAAGCTTTTCTGGTCCCATTTTTTCACCCGCAATTAAAAAGCTTGTTGAGGCACTCACTCCACTTAACACCTTTCCTCCATTTTCTTCGATTGTTTTCTTGAGTTCGTCTCGCGAAAATACGCTAAAAACACCGGATACGACAAAGCTTTTTCCGTCGAGCTTATCACTCTTTGGCTGATAGGCCTCTTCATCAAGCGCTAACTGCAATCCCGCTTCGGTCAAATTTTCTATGAGATGCTGGTGAGCAGCAACGCTAAAAAAGGAGAGAATACTATCGGCAATGACTTCCCCAATTTCTTCTGTGGCAAGTAATTCTTCTCTGCTGGCGGACATCAACGCTTGAATATTTCGGAATTTCAATGCCAATTTTTTAGCAACCGTTTCACCCACATAACGAATTCCAATGGCGAACAAAACGCGTTCGTAGGGAACTTTTTTAGAGGCCTCAATTCCATCAATTATATTCTGACTCGACGTTTCTTTGAATCCTTCAATCTTCCCAAAAATATCGTCGAATTTTAAACGGTATAAATCTGCAATGGTATGAATCAGTCCACTTTCAAATAATGCTTCGATGGTTTTTTCGCCTAAGCTACTTATGTCCATGGCTTTACGGCCAATGAAATGTTCTATTTTGCCTTTTATCTGTGGAGGACATTCCAATTCGTTTGGACAATAATGAATGGCTTCACCTTCTTTGCGAATAAGTGAGGCCTTACATTCTGGACATTCAAGAATATAATGCGTTGGCTCCGAAAACAAATCCCGATTTACGGTATCAACCTCAACCACCTTGGGAATTATTTCGCCGCCCTTTTCTACATACACTTTATCGCCTTCGCGAATGTCCATTGCACTAATGTAATCGGCATTGTATAAGGATGCGCGTTTTACGGTTGTGCCTGCTAGAAAAACCGGTTTTAAATTGGCAACTGGAGTTATTGCACCTGTACGACCCACTTGGTAAGTAATCTTTTCGAGAATTGTGCTAACGCGTTGGGTTTTGTATTTATAAGCAATGGCCCAACGTGGCGATTTGGCTGTATTTCCCAAGACACGTTGCACATTGTACTCATTCACTTTGATGACAATTCCATCAATATCGAAAGGCAATGTATCGCGTTTGGTCTCCCATTCATCGATAAACTCCATGATTTCATCGATAGAACGACATTGTTTCATGTGCTCCGAAATCTTGAATCCCCAAGAGCGGGCAAGTTCAAGGTTTTCGAAATGACCTTCACCCGATAAGCGATCGGCAATGATGTAATACAAGAAACAATCGAGTTTGCGTTGAGACACTTCAGCACTCTCTTGCATTTTCAAACTTCCTGCAGCGGCATTTCGGGGATTTTTGAACAGCTTATCTGCAATTTGTTCTTCGGTATATCCTAAATCTTCAAGCTCATTGCGTTTGGCATTATTCAACCCTTCGAAACTTTTTAATGGCATAAAAATCTCCCCACGAATCTCGAATTCTTCGGGCCATTCGGCTCCATGAAGTTTGAGCGGAATACTTTTGATTGTGCGCACATTTTCAGTCACTACATCGCCCTGAACTCCATCACCTCGGGTTACGGCTTTAATCAACTGCCCATTTTTGTATTGAAGCCCGATTGCAACGCCGTCGAATTTCAATTCACATACATAAGTAAATTCTTGATCGATGCTTTTGCGAATGCGGGCATCAAACTCCAATAAATCATCTTTGGAATATGAATTGGCAAGCGACAAAAAAGAAACGTTATGCTTTACGGTTTCAAAATTTTTGGTGATACTCCCCCCTACTCGTTGGGTTGGAGAATCTATCAATGCAAACTCAGGAAAAGAGTTTTCGAGTGCTTGTAATTCTTCCAATAAGACATCAAATTCTCGATCCGAAATACTCGGTTGAGCTAAGACATAATACTTGTAATTGTGCGTATTTATGAGCTCCGATAGAAAATCAATCCGCGATTTTGCTTCTTCATTATTCATGATGTAAAAATCCGATAAAGCAAGGAGATATTCTAATTTTAAGGAGGAGAATTATAGAAATCGCGATAAATAATTAATACTATAAATCAACGCTTTAGCAATGTCCCGGATAACTTCAATAAATTAATTTCCGCATTTTTAGCTGTTGCCGATGAACTCAGTTTTCTGCTGATGGCTTCTTCGTAACTACGTTGAGCTTCTTTCACAACTAAAATTCCTGCACTTCCTAAACGCAATCGCTCCAATGCAAGACTTAAGTTCTCGGATGCTGCTGCAAAATTCTCTTCTTCCAATTTGAGCATTTCATTCGCTTGTTTCCACTGTTGAATGGCTATTCGAATTGATACATCTAACAAGGATTGCTCATTTCGAATAAACAAAGCATCGTTTTCCAATTGTAATTGGGTTTGTTTTAATCGGCTCTGGAGCGAACTGCCATTAAACAGATTCCATGAAAAAATCAAACCTCCATTAAGACCATTACTTTGATTAAAAAGTGCAAAACCTGCCGTGCTGCTCGATTGTGTAAAATTATATCCTGAACTTAATTTCAACATGGGCGCACGTTCTGCTTTGATTTCTCGCAAACGAAATTGATTAATCGCGAGGTTTCCTTTTGCTAATGCGATGTTTACATTGTTCTCGATCGCATTCTTTTGAATTTGATCTATCTGAGGGGTAAAATCACTGAGTATTTTTTCAGGAAAAACATAATTACTTTCAAGCGAAATATCCATCAATTTATACAGCTTGACTTTCTCTTCCATCAACAATAATTCTTGCTGCATCAAGTTTGACTTTGCTATATTCTTATCGACTATAACCTGCAACATTTCTTGCCGAGATGCAGAACCGAGTTCCAGTTTCTTTTGGGAAATCACAAGTTGTTCTTGAGCGATATCAAGCCCAAATTGTCTTGCTTTCACATCTTGCTGCAAACGAATAATCGAGAAATATGCTTGTAGAATTTCAGCGACATTGTTTTCTATGACC
>JBBALS010000082.1:0-7689 GCA_040402915.1 Flavobacteriales bacterium | reverse complement strand
GGATAAAAACACCGGCGAGATTCGGCACACCTACACCATTCTCACCACCGAAGCAACTGGTCTCATGCGCGAAATTCACAATTCCACACTGCGCATGCCCATCATTCTAAATGAACACTCGGAGCACGATTGGCTCGCTGGAAAAATCTACCAAACGGGATACGAAAACTTAGTTGCAAGTCCAATATAATTAAGAACTTCGCCCGAAGAATGAATCTAAACATGGATTTGAATTTTGGGGCCTGCCTCCTGCGTCGGCACCGGGCTTTTCGCGGTGCACGGCACCTTGCTTCAATCCCTGGCCCAAGCATTTCGTTTTATGGCAACCAATCAATTCCTGAAAAAAGCACACAATGGAAGTAGAACGTTCTGAAATTCGCTGTAAGGAATGTGGCACATGGAATAAAACCACAATTCAGAACCCAGTTTGTGAAAATTGCAGCAAGGAATTACGTCCTGTTTCAGAACAAGAAAAAGAAAACATCGAACAACGATTACATGCCTGGGAAATCGACATTCCAATACATGATCATGATTCGGACTTTGTACGTTTCCTCAAAAAAACATTCAATGCCGTTCAATGGGTGTTTATTGCAATCATGAGTTTTTTCATTTGGTTATTTGCATTAGGCCCCGGATGAAAACATTTACACGCTGGTGGTTTCTGCTATTTTCTGCAGTCGCATTAATCAATCGGTATTACATTCGACCAAGCGGCAACACCTTTATAGACGGCTACCTAAACGATTTCCTCGCAATGCCCATTCTTTTTCAATTATGTAAAGGAACCTTGCGCATCCTTTATCAAGATTCGAAAAAGCAATTAAATACACCTCAGATTTTTGTTGGCTTCATCCTCGTTTCGACCTTTTTCGAAGTCATCTTCCCGCAATTCAACCCCAAAGCATCTGCCGATTGGGGCGACGTCATTGCTTATGTAATGGGAACTTTTTGCTATGCGTACATTCAAAAATGGGAATCAACCCAAATTTAAATTGCGCAATTGTACCTCGCGGTCTTTATCCACAAACTTCACTAAATCGGGAAGAAACTCATTGAAAATGGATTGGTAAAAAAGATAATGCCGTTCCAATTCTTTGTGTGCATTTTCCATCCCCGATTCAAACGAGCTTCTACGTGCCAATCCCGACAAAGCGCGTTTCACTCCTTCAATATGCTGATAGCCCTGAAGCCAATCCTGCATACTCATATAATGCAAGGTATACCGAGCCTTTTCGGGAAAATATTCCTTCCGATTATGTAAAAGTGTATAAGTGCGCTCAGAGAAATTCCGCAAATCAACATCCGAAAATTGCGACCAATTACTCGAAAGAAAATGATCCCCAAAAACATCCATCACAATTCCAGCAAACTTCCTGAACTTGGGGCGTAACGCTTCTTTGCCTCGTTCAATAATTGGATGCGAATCGGTAAAAGCATCAATTTCTCGATGCAATTTAATTCCTCGAACAACACCTTCCGAATACAATTCAATCTGTTTGCCTTTCACCGAATCTGCTATAAAATTCCCCACAATCAAATCCGGATCTTCTCCAGCAAGGTATAAATGGGCAAGGTAATTCATGCAGTGGAAATGGGAATATTTGGCAAAAATAATCAATTACAAATTGGCAATTACGAATTATTAATTACGAATGTTCAATTACGGATTATCAATTACGAATTACAAATGAGCATTACACTTAATTCGTAATTCGTAATTTATCCGAAATTCGTAATTATTAATCTGTAATTATTTTTCCGTAATTCCGTAATTCGTAATTCGTAATTTATCCGTAATTCGTAATTATATTTTCATTTAACTTTTCTAAAAGCACAACTATCTTCTCGATCTCTTTAATCTCATTCGAATGCAGGGATGACGATGATTTTTCTTTCGAAAAATGATTTGAGTTTATTTCTGAATTAAACAAATCCTTGTTTATTTTAATCTCCGATTTCATAAACTTGAATTTTAATTTAATGTTACAGTTGAAATTTCTCTTGGTTTTTCGGCTGGAGATTGTACCGACTTAAACGAAGCGCTACTCTTTTTAGGCCAGCGAAACAAGAAACGTGTATAGATTCCAAGTTCCGATTCAATCCAGATTTCTCCACCTGTTTCATCGATTATCTTTTTCACGATAGCGAGGCCAACACCAGTACTTTCGAATGTATCTCTTGCTTGCAATGTTTGAAAAATGATAAATACTTTTTCATGATAACGCTCTTCTATTCCAGGTCCATTATCTTCTACGGAGAATGAATAAGATTCTTCTTCCTCCACACAGGCAATTTTAATTACCGCTTTTTCTTTGTCGTTATATTTAATTGAATTAGATATTAAATTTAAAAACACCTGCTGCAATTTCATACGTTCAGTATTAATCACAGGTAGATTCTCGGGAAGCTCTATTGTCACATTTGAATCCTGAACAATGAGTTCGAATATTTCATTGATAAGTGCTTTCACATCAACCATAACATTGGGACTTTTCACACGATCGGCACGTGAATATTCCAAAATCCCGTTAATTAAACTTTCCATGCGCACAATACGTCCTTTTAACATAGTAAAATGTTGCGCCGAATCTGCTGTAAAACGATCACCAATATCTTCCTCAATCCAAGAGGATAAGTTGCTAATAGCTCGCAATGGGGCCTTTAAATCGTGCGAAACAACATACGCAAACTTGTCAAGTTCTTTGTTTGCTTTTTCCAAATACATGTAATATTCGGCCAAGCGTTCTTCCGATTTTTTTCGTTCCGAAATATCACTTTCAACATGTATAAATCGAGTTACTTCCCCTTGATCATCCAAAATCGGAGTAATCGTTACCTGTAACCAAATAGAAGACCCATCTTTTCTATATTTTAAAACTTCTCCAGAAAAAGATTTTTTGTGTGAGATATTATGTGAAATAAGATTGATGGTTTCTTCGCTTGTTAAAGGACCATAAAACAATTCTTGGGTTGTTTTCCCTATAACTTCAGGGAGTGAATACCCTTTAATTCGCTCAAATCCTGAATTGACCCATTCAATAAGCCCATCTTTATTGGTTATAATTACAGAATTATCGGTGTTAGATGCTACTAAAGACAATTTCTTAAGCTCCTCATTTTTAAACTCCAACGTTTCCTTTGCTTCCGTAACTTTTGCAATAACAATGTTTTTAGAGTTTTCTAAATTGTTTGAAAGACTATAAATCAACAAGGTTGCGGTGCAATAAGTAATCAAGTAATCGAGATTCAACATTTGGCCAGTTGAATCGCAATCTATAATATTTCTTACATTTAATCCTGAGTATGTTGAAATATAGTAGAAGAAAAAAAGCGTAAGAACACTTAATGCGGAGATGATTTTTCCTTCTTTATTTCCAAGAAGCATAAAAGTTACTAGAATCAAACCTCCCAAATACATCATTCCCGAATTACGAATTCCTCCGGAATAATAGGTCACGACATGCAGCGTTAACAATGAACTAGCAATGGCTATGATGTATGCCAGTCGGAAATTTCGATGAACATGTAAGAGAAAATAATTAAGCGCAATGATTGTTGTTAAAGTAGTTAAGATAATTCCAATAAAATCGAACCAGTTAAACGTTGTTATTACTTGATAGGTAATAATTAATGCAATGATAAATGCCGTTAAGGAGTATGTTTTAAAAAGATTTAATCGTTGTCTCGAAACTAAATCATCAGCATTTATAATACTTTCCACTTTTTTAAGCAGAAAGAAATCAATTAGCTGCTTTGCTTTGCTTTGTTTCATTAATTGAAGATATGAAGAAATTTAATTTAATATTTCTCGAGGCTTTATTCGTAGCGTACCCTTTTATAGTTACCTCGAAACCCTCCCATTCAATTTCCTTTCTTACATTATAAAATCATCGTATTATTTTTCTTAAACAATGGAATCCAAACTCCTTTTTTTATTCGTGGTCGTGCAAGGAAGAAATACAAACCCAATCCCGAAACAATTCCAAAAAGCAAGCCTTCTCTTATAAATTGAGAAGCCGATTCTACTCCTTCTTGGATAAAGACTGCAAAAAGAGCATAAGCAAAGATGATTCCCCATCCGATTAACAACTGAATACCAGCCTGACTTATTTCACGTTGGATTGATTCTTCAAGAAAAAACTCAGAATGATTGAGTGTATTATTCATCATTTTTCCCCATAAAATCAACATCACTACAACTTGAAAAACTCCAAAATAATAGCTATTCCCAGACGAAACCAATGCATTAAACAATCCATGTGTTAACACGGCAATGGAATAAGCTCCAATAAAAATAAGTGGAAAAGGTAGTCTAGTCGTTTTCTTAAAATAAAAAATAGCGTATGCTATAATAGATGATGTAAACATATGTAAAACAGCAGTATAGAAAGCGCGATCTTCGATAATTGAAATGTTTTTACTGAAATAAAGTACATTTTCAAAAGCAGCAAAACCCATAGCACCAACTGAAGCGTATTTAATATAATCGTACGATTCATTTAATACATGCTTCCGATTGTAGAAAATTAAAAAGGGGATGATTTTAGCTAATTCCTCAATAGATGCAACTCCTTGAACATGATAGCGCAAGCGCACACTGAAATTGCCATCTGTAGGTAAATTTATAATATCTGGAAAAATCAGGTAAACCAGGAATACTAATGGAACTGTCGCCACTCCAATAAAAAAACACAACAAGGTATTTTTCCAGGTCTCTTTCTCAAAGACATCCATTTGTCTTAGAAATCGAATGTAAACTGCGGCAACCAATATGGATGCTATTAATGCGAATAAGTCCATCCTTTTTTTTGGAAATTTAGTAAAAATGATCTCTTAAAACAAAGAGTAAATACTTAGATTGCACAATGCAATGGAACGAGGCCCTTCAAATTATTATTAGATCTTTCAGCGTTTATATAGTATTGGTATTCTTTATTCGAATTTTCGGAAAAAAGGAACTTGCTCAACTATCTATCGTCGATTTGATTTTCATTTTACTCATTAGCAATTCAGTTCAAAATGCCATGTTGGGCCCTGACACCTCCTTAATGGGTGGATTAATTGCAGCAGCAACTTTATTCACAACAAATTATCTTTTCAAGGTTTTATTTCGATATATCCCTTATTTCAATAAGATAATTCAAGGAGAACCTGTTATTCTCATTTACAATGGTCAGGTTAAAATGGAACAATTAAACAGCATCCAAATGACACTTGAAGAAATGGAAGCTGCAGTGCGTGAACATGGTGTTGAGAATATTCGAGATGTTGATCTTGCAGTATTCGAAGTGGATGGAAATATCAGTGTGTTGAGTCATAATTACACCAAGAAATCCAGACAAAATAAACGAAAGATAAAATCTTCAATAAATCAATAATTATGCATCCTTGGCACGACTTATCTCCCGGAAATGAATTACCCAATTGTGTTCAAGCAATCATCGAGATTCCTCGAGGCAGTAAAGCAAAATATGAAATAGATAAACCAAGTGGATTCCTGAAACTCGATCGGGTTTTAACTACAGCACTGCACTACCCTATCAATTATGGTTTTATTCCACAAACATACGCGGGTGATCATGACCCATTGGATATTTTGGTATTTAGCCAGATTGATTTACCGCCTTTAACATTGGTAAATGCGAAGATAATTGGCGTTATGCGGATGCTGGATAAAGAGGAAATGGACGATAAAATTATTGCTGTTGCAAGCACCGATATTGCAGTGAATCACATCGAAAATCTTGATCAATTTCCTGAATTTATATTGAATGAAATTCGTCGATTTTTTGAAGATTACAAAAAGCAAGGAAATATAAATCCAGTTATTATTCCTCAACTACTTGGCAAAACAGAAGCTGTTGCGATTATCGAAGAAGCTTTAAACGAATACCAAAAATTATTTTTAAACGGCAAACGCATTTAATTTATTACTTCTTTTTCTTTTTAAATAAATCAGAGGCATTTTCAAATTCTCTTCTATAAAACAAACCCACACCTTGTGTATAAGGCACGTCATTAGTCAATAATAAGTACTGATTAGAACGATTAAACACACGTACACGAACCATTCCATCGCCCGTTAATTTCACTTCAACATTAAATTCACCCACCATATTTGTGGTATTTTGTGATGTTGTTGTACTATTGGCTGTTCCAACATTTCCATCAATACTCACTCGATCGTTGAATAATTGTGTCTGTAAATTCACACTAACATTGTCTTTGGCTGTGGCTCCACCTTGCACATAATTCACCCCAATATTCACATCGTCGCTTAATTGAGAAAGCATGTTACTTAATTGGCTTGACAATAATTCACTGGCATTTGAACCCACACCATTGATTCCCGTAGTCTCGGTTGCACCACCTTGGTTTGGCATAAAACTGCGAAACATTACCAATGAAAACATCTGTTTATTAAGTTCGTCTTCACTGTAAATTTGCGACTTAAACAAATTAATTGTGTTATCGTCGGCATTGGGTAAGTTAATATCAAATGTTATTTGAGGTTTCATCAACTTATCACTCAAATTCATTATTGCATTTACATCAATTGTTCTTTTAACAGCAGCGCTCGAATCAATATTCTTCACCAATTCATAGAGTGATGTACGAACTTTATAGATGGCCGAAAGATTAATATCTGCATCGTATGGATCGCCTTTAAAACTAATGGTTCCGCCTTTCTGAACAACAAACTTTTTATTAATTACATTTTGCAGGGTAAATAAATAATCTCCTTTATCAATCACATAGTCACCATAAATGTTAAAATCGCCGGCTTCAGTAACTTCCATTCTTAAATTGGCGCTACCATTTCCTTTGATAATATCTCCAACTTTCGGATCAAACAAAAGAAAAGCTTCTGCATCAGGGGTAACTTCCAAATTGAAGTTTAATTCATATCCTTTGCTTGTGACCTTGCGCGAACTCAGTTTATTTAACGTTTGAGTAGTGCCTTTCTTTTCGAACGTGATAAAATCTTGTTGACTTACATCGCTCGTTCCCGTTAATGGCAGATAAAACACAGTACCACGTTCGGTTTTAGCATTAATATCCATGACTATATTATCGAGCGGTCCGGATGCACGGAATGTTCCCGTAGCATTGGCTTTTCCATAAAATAAATCACTTTGACTTTCATTGGTATTTAATGCTAAAAGCGAATTCGCTTTTAAGAAAACATTAAGATAAAAATCATCATAATTGGTGTGAGTTAATTTAAAATCAAGTTTTCCTGTATTTGAATTTTCATCGGTTATTTGAATGTTTTTAGCTTGAATAGTATTCTTATTAATCATGAATTCATGAGCAAAGAAATAGCGAGTATTCAAAAGTCCTATCGTAACAGCTGTTCGTTTTAAATTGACTGTTCCATTAGTAATTGGCTCGTTTAAAGAACCGGTAAGATGAATATTACCATCGGCTAAGCCAGTAACATCTGAAAATATATCATCTAAATATTTCTTAAATAATGACAGTTGGATATTATTCATTATTAAATTTAAATCGATATTGTTTGTCGATTTGGATGGAATAAAATACCCGTTAAATGCAAGTTTCGGAACCGATGAATTTTTTATTTGACCGTCCAATAAAATACGTTCTGTTTTGGGTTCCCATTTACTGGTAATTGATCCATCACCAATAAAATCATCATTTATATAAATATTTTTCAGGTCA
>JBBALS010000081.1:0-7699 GCA_040402915.1 Flavobacteriales bacterium | reverse complement strand
AACGTTCTGTTCAATTCCAGGTAATTGCATTGCAGAGAAGAATTCAGAACCATCGTAGCAGAATTCACGATACACTTCATCAGCAAAAAGATATAAATCGTGTTTTAAGATAATATCACGAAGTTTTTCCAAATCCTCTTTGGAATAAATCATCCCCGTAGGATTTCCTGGATTCGAAATTATAATCGCTTTTGTTTTGGACGTAATTAAACGTTCAAAATCTTCGATGGGTGGTAACCTAAAACCATCATCGATGCTAGTTTTAACAGGAACAACCTTGGCCCCTGCAGAACAAGCAAAACTCAGGTAGTTAGCATAAAATGGTTCTGGAATAATTACCTCATCGCCCGGATCCATGCAAGTCATCATGGCCATTTGCAAAGCTTCAGAACCACCTGTTGTAATCATGATTTGTTCATGATTTACATCGATATTATTTTTCTGATAGTAAGCAGCTAGTTTTACTCTGTACGATTCAAAACCTGCGCTGTGGCTATATTCAATAACTTTTAAATCGGTATTTCGAATAGCGTCCATTGCTACCGAAGGTGTTTCGATATCGGGCTGGCCAATATTGAGGTGATAAATTTTAATTCCGCGCTTCTTTGCTTGTTCGGCAAAGGGAACTAATTTACGAATGGGTGAGGATGGCATTGCCAATCCTTTGGCTGAAATACTTGGCATAAAAAAACCCCGACAATGAGTCGGGGTGCAAAGATGAAAATTTTTACTGAGGTAAATTATTTTTCTAACGGAGCCATGCCATTTTTCTTTTCTGGCATTCCTGCATCTGCTGGAGGTGGTTCAACATTACCTTTGATATAAAGCATTTTAGAACCTGTTTTGTCTTTTTCTTTGTTTTGGATAGTCAACGTAACATTTTTGTTAATTGCACCAGAACGTTTTGAATCGTAGCTAACTTTGATTACACCTGTTTTACCAGCTCCAATTTCTTCTTTTGGCCATTCTGGAACAGTACAACCACAACTTCCACGAGCATTTGTAATTAAAATTGGTTCTTTCCCGTTGTTTGTAAATTTGAATTCACATGTTCCATCAGCACCGTTCTTAATAGTGCCATAATCATGTGTTTCTTTGTCGAAAGTAACTGGGGGATTCCAATTTTGATCAGTTGAAACTGGTTTTTCTTGTGCATTTAAGGTGATAATACCCATCGCAAAGAATGCAATTGTTAAGAGAGATTTTTTCATTTTGGGTGTTCTTTTATTTTATTTGATACAAATTTAATTAATTCTTGTTAAATAAAAGCTCGTTTAAAATTATACGCGCATTTATTTTTGTTTTAGAGGTAAACTACTTCTGATTTTTGGGATCAACATTCCCTTTGATTGTAATTTTTGCTGTTCCTGTTTTGTCGCTGTTTACTCCACTCATAAATGTAACGGTTACATCTTTTGTAAATGCGCCTGGACGGCCATCTGAATTGAAACCAACTTTAATTTTTCCTGTTTTACCAGGAGCGATGGGAGTTTTATCGAATTCTGGTGTTGTGCAGCCACAACCAGCAGCTGCATTGCTTACAATGATTGGTTCTTTTCCTGTGTTGGTAAATACAAATTCGGTATTGACTTTAGGACCTTCAGGAATTTTACCAAAATCATGTTCTAGTTGAATAAATTTTGCTGTGGGTGTCCAATTTAGGTCGGTTGATGCAGGCTGAGCTGCTAATGTTAAACTGCCTGATAGTAGCAGCATTGCAAAGATTTTTTTCATGTCAGGTATTTTTAATGATTACGTTTTTGCCGTTTGCAATTACCAAGCCAAAAATTATGTAATTGAAATTCTTAGTAATTCATTCGCAGAATTCCTTATCAAAAATATGAAAATTCTTCATGTGTCTCATTTCCGAATTTTAAAATTGCTTGACGAAGCAAGTTATTGAAATTTTCGGTGTAGTCGGCTTGAATGTCTTCGTGGAGTTTGGTGATATTGTTAGATGCTTTCTTTAAACATCGAAATATTATTTTTGAATTTGCCGCTGTTTGAAATCCCCTCTGGAAATGCTGAAAGAATGCCTCAACAAAAGCTAAAAGCAATTCGCATTCGCCTTGTTTAGATCCGGTAAAACGTGTGTATTTGGCAATTAATCGCAAGGATTTACGGAGGCTTTTAGTAAATATATACGATCCCATAAACACTGAATCGAAAGGCAAAAGTACATCTGTCTTAAATTCGTTTGCATACTGAATTGGGTCTTCGGAGGACCAAAGTAAGTAATCGAGAAGTTCTTTAGTTTCTACTTTGTATTTTGCTAGGCGAAGGCAAAGGCGAACCAATTCTGGCTGAGGAAGACCCTCTAGCTCACGCTTCAGTTCAGGCAGTTTGGCTTTCATCGTTTGAAGGTTCTATTGGTTTACGTAATCGTTTCGCTTTAAGCAATGCTTCTCGAATAATCCACTCAACTTGTCCATTGGTACTCCGAAATTCATCGGCAGCCCATTTTTCAATATCACGGAACATGTCTTCATCGAGTCTTAAGACAAATGGTTTCTTTTTAGCCATGTTCCGGTTTTGGAATTTTCAGATCATAGAGAAGTGCTTCCAGTTTATCCGATTGTTTGGTTCCAATAAGAACTCTTTTGCCGTTTCGCAAAACCAATTGTAAACCAATGTTTCCATCCACATTATATGCACGATTTTGGGCCGTCCATCCTTTGATTCCCCAACCACCATATTCGCGCAATGCATTGTATTTCCTTACCTCAGCACTTAACACATTCTTCCATAGAATATATTGTGTTTTGAAATGAAATGGAAACCAGCGATAGTGAATTTCCTCTTTATTGATTTCAACGTTCAGTTTTGAAGAAAAAACAAGCAAGAGAATCAAACAATCAACAAATAAAATCGCCAAAAAGGGTTTCATCCCTTCAAAACCGGCATTAAACGTTGAATCGTTAAACGCAAGAATTGAAGGAACAAAGAGTGAAATAAGTGAAACCCAAACTATGGGATTGCTATGCAAGGGTTGTTTTTCAGAAAACAGAACCATTTCAAAATAGAATTAATTATTCAAAGTTCCTGCATTTACGATGGGTGTAGCCGAGCGTTCGGAGCAAAGAACGACCAGTAGATTACTCACCATGGCGGCTTTGCGTTCGTCGTCGAGTTCAATTATTTTTTTTGCGGAAAGCTGATGTAAGGCCAATTCTACCATACCTACGGCTCCTTCCACAATACGTGTTCTTGCTGCAACTATGGCTGTAGCTTGCTGACGCTGCAACATGGCTCCTGCAATTTCTTGCGAATAGGCCAAATTACTTATGCGGGCTTCGATAACGGAAATACCGGCCATTTGTAATCGTTCGGAAAGTTCTTTTTCTAGCTGATGATTGATTTCATCACCACCCGAACGCAGCGAAATATCCGAATGATCATCGTCGAAACTATCGTAAGGATAAATACCCGCCAATTTACGAATAGCCGATTCGCTTTGAATCTTCACGAACAACTCGTAATTATCGACATCGAAAGCTGCTTTAAACGTATTCTCGACGCGCCAAACCAATACAATACCAATCATGATTGGATTCCCTAATTTATCGTTGACTTTGATGGGCTGACTTTCGTTGTTTCGAGCACGCAAGGAGATTTTTCGTTTGATGTAAAAGGGGTTCATCCAGAAAAATCCGTTTTCTTTTAATGTGCCTGCATACGAACCAAACAAGACGGCAACAACCGATTCGTTTGGATTGACTACAACCAATCCGATTAAAGCTAAAACGGCCAGTATTAACGCGAATGGCGCTATAAAATAAAGTTCTAAAATAGCCGTACCAGTTGATATTGCTATTAAGATAAAGATTACAACAAGTGCAAGTGCTCCTGATTTGGGTTGAATTAATTTTTCGTTCATTGATATCGTTTTGATATCACAAAAGTATCAAATAAATTCGATTTCAAAGAAAAAATTCAAGTATTAATAAACTCTTGAACCAAAAAACATTTTATTATTCTAAAGTGCTCGATGCGGAGTTTATATCATAGTAATTCAGCACATAATTAATAAACCAATTTGGAAGCATGTTTGGTTCAATTTCGATTTTCAATTTACCATCAACAACTTGAGCAATAAATCTGAATCTATCTTCCGAGTTATCAAACAAATAACATTTATCAGTGTTTTCTATAGCCAGAATCAGGTTTTCTAACGTGTTATAATAGCGGCTTTTGATTTTTTCAATTGATACGTTATGCCCGCCTTTTTGAACCCTATTTTCTACTCGAGAAATATTAACGTCTGGATCATCAATACAGATAAAATAAAGATAAGTCTTGTATCCATTATTTCGTGCTTCAATAATTTCGTCAATTTTTGAAGTATGACTCATTACTGTTTCAAAACAAAAGTCAAGCTTCTTTTTTTGAATATGGTATCTTAAGAAAGAACTAATTAATGCACCTTCATAACTATGAGTTGACCTTTTTTTGTCAACTATCATATTTTCAATTACAGAGATATCAATTTTATGATTGCCAGCAATTGACTTTTCTATCAATGTTTTTGCTCTTTCTGTTTTGAAAAATTCATTTAAATCATCCTGATTTAGCTCTAAATTAAATTCACTTAAATCTAAAAATCCTTTTTGGGATAGTTCTTCCTCTATTAAATCGGCATTTAAGAAATATCCTGTATTGTATTTTTTGGAAAAGGAATCAAAAAGGGTGCTTTTACCAGATCCATTAGGGCCAGCAAATATTCTTAACCTTGGCTGTTGCATAAGTTTATTTGCGAACCAATGTCATTCCTTTTTTCAACTTCGATAAATCGATTGGAGACTTCGAAATAATTCTTTCAATATGTTCACTATTGTCCGATTGGATAGTGATTATTTTACCTCCTTTAATTATTTTGAAAGAAAGGCCAAGTGCTTTTGATGACCTAATTGCCTTTGATGATGCATTCATAGCAGAACCAATCAGAATAGTATCTTCATTGATAGAAGAAACTTCATTGGTTCTTCTGAACCTGCGAAATTTTAAATTTTTGGTTTTCATGAATTCAAATGCTTGCATTACAAACTTAACAAAATCTCAAGGCAATAACAATATAATATTGCCTATCTGCCCAAAACCAATTCATCATTTAATATTTAAGCAAGTTTTTATTTTGGGGTTTGAATCCCGCCTGAGCGGTAGAGGCGGCACCCCGCATCCCGACATTTTGGTCGGGAGAGGAGTATAGCCGATGACGCGACCGAAGGGCAGGCCAAAACAATTTAAAGCATTGCATGTTTCATTTTCTCAATTACATTTGAGAACAAATCAGGACCATGATCTTAAAAAAAATTCTCTACTATCTTGATATCCGGACGCTTTTCAGAAGCAAAGAAACCAAGGCAAATTCTAGCGTTCGCTTTATGAACGGCATGAACCGCATTAGCATTTTCATGTTTTTATTTGCGCTGATTGTGATGATTATTCGCTACATGAATCGTTGAATCACTGTTTCACAATGCGTTTGTAGGCAATAGACGAATTCTCGAATTGAACTTGTATGATATAGGTTCCAGTTGCTAAATCCTCGCATGAAAAAACGACTTCGTTTTTAGAAGTTTGCTCCATTTGAAATTGTAGGATTTTACGTCCACTTAAATCGAGCAGCACTATATTTTCTGGCTTTTGATTGGAATTAAAACGCAATGTAATGTTGTCCTTTATCGGATTTGGGAAAGCTTGAAATGTTGATAGACTAAACTCTTCAATACCTACTGCACGTTGCACAGTAAAAACAGTATCAATAGAACAACCGGCAGCATCCGTAATAGTTACTTCGTAGGTTCCCGATGCAAGAAAATTAACCGTCAAATCGTTCAATCCAGGAAAATCCACCCATGATGTTGTATAAGGTGGCAAGCCGCCCGACATGGTTATAAAAATAAAACCATTATCTGCAGTAGCACTTGCAATTCCAATATTTGCAGTAAGTGTAGCTACTTGTCCAACGGTTATGGTTTGTTCGTATGTGTCTGTTCCTAAAGAATTTGTGATTGTTAATATTGCAGGATATGTTCCAGCACTATTGTAAACAACCTCTACGGAAGATGCATTAGAACTTGCAGGTGAGCCACCTTCAAAGCTCCATGAAATACTAGAGGCAGCAGGAATTGTTAAATCGTTGAATGATATGGAAGATCCGGCGCAAATGGTTTGGGAGCTGGATGTGAAATAGGCAAAATCGGTATCTGAACAAGAAGGTGGGGTATCGTAAGATGTTGTTCCATCAAATGCATCTTCAGAACTCCCTTGATCAGAACTAAAGCCGAGACCTCTGCGAGCAAATGTTTTCCATATAAGACAACGATTAGCGCCTGCAAAATTCAATTCATCGGCTTGTAAAATAGCATCACGACCATCGATAAAACCTGGTGAACACACTTGCAAACGCATGCCGTCCATCACCAATTGAATGGCCATATTATTCCCCCCGTTACCATTTATTAAATCTGCATCAAAGCCATACACATCAACCATATCCCAATACAAATCCCACAACATACTGCACCAAACTGATCCCAAACCGTGTGGAATTGAAAGTTGTTGGATATCGCTGTAAGTAACTGGGTTGATGCTCATATCTCGAGAATACGGAAAAGGACGAATTCCGCCACCATTGATCGTAAAACCTTGAACATAATTACCAATTGCCCTTGCTTCATTGGCTGAATTAGCTATAGTGGTTGACATAATTAACGTAATAAAATCACTCCAACCTTCACCCATTTGCTCTTCGTTTGTTAAACAATCGACATTTAATGGTCCCCCAGTAAGTCTGTTCGAAATACCGTGTCCATATTCATGGGCAACTACACCATTATCGAAACATGCATCATAAGTGCTTCCTATTGAATTAATGTTAATTGTAACATTTACGTTTTGACTTAGTTGTGCTCTGATAAGATTACCATCAGCTTGTGAAATCATAATTGCAGGAATTGTAATATCCTGATTTACACCACCCATGCTGAATGGAAGTCCCGCTTGATTATTAACAATTATAACCCCAATTGCTCCAGCTAGTTGCGCATTGTATACTTTATCAACGAATGGACAAGTTCCGCGATCGAGAATCGCAATTTTACCTGTTAAATCGTCTAAAGAGGGATCGCAGCCTAAATTGGGATTTACAGTTCCATCGTTCGATTCAACAAGCTGGCCTGTTACTGGGCTAGGCGTTGACTGAGGTCCGAAAGCCGAAACAGCCGAAACGTAATCTCCTGCAATAGCACTTGGAGAATTTACGGTTAAAAAAACACCTTCATTATTAGCCCATAAATACATTTGCATGCGTGGAGACTCACCATCGGGGGGAGTTGCAAAATTGGCATTATTGGTCCCACTGCCATCGAAGGCTTCTGCGTTCACCGCATCATTTCCAACTCCATTTGTAGAGTAGTTGAAAAACTGAAAATTTCCACTTTCTTCGTCAAAACCATAATGCCAGAGTACATCGTGAATACGGTTATTAGCATAAAACAACTGAGTTATAGCAGCTTCTCGACTATTTAGCGGTGTGCTATTGGGAGTTGGGGAAAAGGGAAAATCAAAATTCAATGATGTTCCGCCTTCCACATAACCATCGGGCAAGTTATCGTCGTTTTGGTCGTCGTACGCGTTTACATTATTCCCCACCGAACGCGTATCGTCTGCACCGTCAATTCCATCGAGATCGTGCCAT
>JBBALS010000080.1:0-7761 GCA_040402915.1 Flavobacteriales bacterium | reverse complement strand
GGCTTCTAAGAAATCGCTGCTTAATAATTTTCGATTAAACAAATCGGCATATTCGGCAAGATGGGGCTCTATTTCTTGAATGAAGAAATTAAGTGCTGCACGTTTTTCCTCACTAACCGTGTCGCATGTTTGACGAATGTATCTCCAACCTAAATCCTCTTGAACAACCGCTTCTAATTCACTTCGGTCGTTTAACCATTTCCGAAGTTCACGAACATCGTTTAATTCACGATGTGATAGTTCTTCGAAAAATTCACTCAAATCATTCCATGAATTAATAATCAAATTCGATGGAAGATAAGGTGTCTGATATTGAGAAGTTGTTTCGGACATAAGAGGAATTATGCGCCAGTTTTACGAACGGTTGATGTTTTAGCCATCCCTTTTGAAGACGCTTTGGGAGAAGATGTTTTATTTAATTCTTTTGCTTTTGGCTTCGCGAGTGCTTTGTCTGTTTTGGGCTTATCCGATTTCATTTCATCTGATTCGCTTTCAACTTCAACGAGTAAACCTTTTTCATTGAGTAATGCATACCAAACAAATACTTTCTTCATGTCGGATGCATAAACTCGATCTTCATCAAATTCCGGAACAAACTCAGCAAATGCTGCTTTTATCGAATCGTTCGAATCCTTGGATGTTGGAACAGTTGTGCCCGATTTAGAATCTCGAATGCTTCGTAAAATGTGTTTTAATGGAATATCATCACCTTGTCCATAAATGCTAATGTCATCTAAGGAACTCAGTTTACTTGATGAATAAACCGGTAGACGTTTCCCATCTACCAATGATTCTACAATTAATCCACTTTTTGTTTGAGAGATAACTTTGTATAATCCGCTCATTCCTGTAACGGATATAATCCCGCTTAAATCCATAATATATTTTGGTTTTGATGCAAACCTAATCGAATTCCTTTGTCTTACAAAAAGGAAATTAATTTCGGTGGCTATTAATTATAATTTTCTTTCGTGAAATTTCATTCTTCGTCTCGATTACAAGTAGATAAGACCCACCTTTTAAATGCGCAATATCTAATTTGAAACCATTGCCATTCCAAGTGTTTTGAAGAATTATTCGTCCACTTAAATCGAGCAATTTGATCTGCGCATTCTCCATTTTTTCATCTTTTATATTGATGAAAATTTCTTCACTGGCTGGATTCGGAAATACCGACCATGTATCTTGGATGGAATGGATTGATAAAGGACCACCTGTTGTTTGATAAAAATTTCGGGCGTCAACAGCAGCTTGCGTTAACTCATTGAGATTGTTTCCTGCCAGAAGTGCAAAAGCAATGACTTGCTCCTGTCCTGTTTGCAATGAAAATGGTCCTGCCGAAACAACATTTACTATGTCGTTTCCATTCCCACTTGCACCAGCTTCGATCTGGGAGTTAGTAAGAGTGAAATATTTTTCTGGATTACTGAATCCATCTCCCAAGTTCACACCTCCAACACCACCACTTACATTTTCCATTGCGTGATGCATTGCGGGAACATTCGATAAAACCTGAACGCCCGCGTAAATAGAATCGATTGGGGCAGTGTAAACATATCCAAGTTTCAAGGTCGATTGAAATCCTGCTCGGTTAGATGCATAATCGGCCAAATCCCAATCGGTGAATATTCCCGCATACACTTGATCGTAATTCGAAGCTGTCGCATTGTTAAACGTATATTCAACAATAACAAAATGGTCGTTAGGCGCATTCGCATCAGATAAAACTCGAACGCCCGATTCTATTTGAAAGCTTGGGATGTTATCGGAGAGCATTCTTCCTTGGTACATTTCAACACTTGGAACAGTAATAGGTATTTCGAGAAGCTGCTCCGTCGTTCTCCAATCGGTGTCATCGTTTGCATCTCCGCGCACATTATCTAGCACTTCATCCACACTTTTTCCTAACATCAAACCTCCCTGATACAATAGATTATCACTATTTCTGAATTTGAAGCCGAGTCCTTTCAATAGATTGCTGCCCGTTACTCCTACCAAACTATTTCCCCCAATGGACGTCTGAATGAGGTTGTTGTCCACATTGATAAAATCAGCAAATACCGGAAAATTGAAAAACTGATTCTGAATAAATCCATCGGCATTGCTTTGCATCTGAATACTTACGAGTTCGTTGATACTCACATTCTGTCCAATCACTAGTAAAATCGGATCAGGGTTGAAATTAATCACCTGCAAACTATTCATGGCTCCAAGCGAACGGGTGGGATTCAGAATTTGAATGTTGGGATTGTTCGAAGTGAAAACAAGATTTACGTTGTTCGCATTCGAAAGATAATTGATGAGCATTCCTGAAAGTCGGATGGTATCGCCTGGTAAGAAAAGATTTTCTGCGCCGTCCGAAAGTGTAACTTCATTCAATACTATGGATGCGCGTCCGGTTTCCGACAAGGCCCGAAAAAGATTGATTCTTCCGGTTCCCATTTTGCCAGAATAGGGTTGATTGAACGAAATATTATCCACTTGATCGCAGGTAACTTTAAGCTGTTCCGAAATTTGCTGTCCACTCATCGAAGGAAAAGCCGAACGTAATAACGTCGCGCATCCAGCAGCAACTGGAGAAGACATGGAAGTTCCTCCTGTAGATAAGTATTCTCCATTCGACCATGTAGATAAAACCATGTCACCGGGAGCAAAAATATCTATGCCAACCCCGTAATTCGAAAAGTCCGATTTGAAATCTTGATCATTGGTAGAACCTACCGACATAGCATACGGATACATGGCAGGGTAAAAAAGTTCCTCGTTATTGTTGTTGCCTGCTCCGCAAAAAACAGCACAATCCATATTGATTGCAGCATAGCGAATGATTTCGGCGTTTACTTCACTGTATTGGTTTCCACCCCATGAGCAATTGATCACTTTGCAACCATGATCTGCTGCATACACAACACCTTCGTATGCTCCAGTTAATTGACCAGCAGTATTGGCTATTTTCACATGAATAAATCTGCATTTGTAACCTGTTCCAGCAACTCCCGTGGCGTTATCCGTGCTTGCAGAACTTAATCCACTCACATGTTGTCCGTGATAATTTCCATCGGAAGTGGGGTTTGAATCATTGCTTCCTGTGTCCCAACCCATGAAATTATCTACATAACCATCGCTGTCATCGTCAATTCCATTAATTGGATCAGCATAATTTTTTTGGATGTTCGCCGAAATATCGGGGTGGAAAGGATCGTATCCCGTATCCGTAATACCAATGATTGTAGTGGTATCTCCTTGGTACAAATCCCAAGCAGCAAAAGCATTGATTTTAGAAAGTGCATACTGCTCCGAAATGCGCGTATCGTTGGGAACATAACACAATGATGGAACAAAATGAGGTTCGGCAAACGCAATTTCTTTGAACGATTTTAATGCATGAATGATTTTGGGGATTGATGTATTTTCGGGGAATTCTATGCGATACAATTTGGTTAAATCGGCCAAACGTTCCCCGCGTTTGTTGTATTTGCTTGCAGGAGATTTAGCCAAAGGGAATTTCCGTGAAAGTTCGAATCCTCCATGTTTACTAAAAAATTCATGCAGGTTTTCAGGGAATTGATTTCCGTTTGAATATTCATTTTTTAAACGAAAGTTGATAACTCCTGAAATGTATGGGTCGGAAAATTCTGCCGATTGAATAATTGTTTTTTTCTGCGCTTGGATGGGAAGCCAGCTAGTAAGCAATAGCAAGATTAGTAAACGTGTCATAGAGCGAAGTTCGGGATTTATCAAACAAGTGGAAAAAAATAATTTAAAGAAATTGATGGAATTATTGGCGATGGATGTCGGAAATTAAGACATATTTGTATTTTTGACAAAAATGCCGACAATGATTTCACAAAATCTGAAGTTTTTACGTAAACATTCGGGACGTTCACAAGAGGAAGTGTCTCAAGCATTGGCTGTTAAGCGGACCACATTGAGTGGATATGAAAACGGATCAGCAGAACCCAATACTGATAATTTAATTCGTATAGCCGATTATTATCATGTGTCATTGGATGCTCTTCTTCGGGAAGATTTAAGTGTTCGTTCGGAAAAAGATTGGTCGAATAGTAAATCGGAAAACAAGGTTGACATCACCGGAGCGCAGATGCGTGTTATTGCAACCACGGTGAATCAAGATAACATCGATAATATTGAATTGGTTCCGGTAAAGGCCTGTGCGGGTTATACAACCGGTTATGCCGACCCAGAGTACATTCGTGTATTACCAACGTTTCAACTACCATTTCTTTCTGCTAACAAAAAGTATCGCACATTCCCAATTACAGGCGATTCGATGCCTCCGGTTTCGGATGGTTCTTGGGTAACGGGCGAATATCTTCAGAACTGGAATTTTATTCGAAATGGCAATCCCTATATTGTAATTACAAAGGACGAAGGCATTGTCTTTAAGGTGATCTACAACCAAATTGCCGACAACGGAACCCTGTTGCTTTGCTCAACCAATCCAGCTTACGAGCCCTATGAAGTTCATGTGGATACCGTTCAAGAAATATGGAAGTTCACAAATTACATCAGCTCCGAATTACCTGAACCCAACCTCGATCGAAATGAATTATCGAGCACGGTTATGCAGCTTCAACGAGATGTAAAACGCTTGCAGAATTCATACAAAACAGTACAATAAAAAAAGCCGCTTCTTGGTAGAAGCGGCTTTCCTTTTTGCATAGATTCTATTATTTCTGAATGACTAAACGGGCAGTTGTTTTACTGCCGTTTGAAGTTGCTTGAAGGATATAAATACCATTGGCAAGATTTTGTAAATCGAGTGTCCCAATAGTTTGATTGATACCACCAGCCATAAATTGGTTATGGACAACTTTCCCTGCAATATCCAAAACGTTTATTTGCATATCTGCTGATTTTGTTTCCAACACAACAGTGAAAAGACCTGCTGAAGGATTTGGTAAAACCATCATTTCATTCAACACAGGAGTTTCAATTCCAACATTTGTATTGCTGCATGGTTCTGCTGCTCCTGCAAGGTATTCCATTGTGTGGAAATTAATGTAGCATGCATATTCAGGATGATCAACAAATGGATTACGGTTTCCTTGCAAAGAATCGAGGAATTCGTTACGGGCTTTTTCATAAGCACTTGGCAAATCTTCGTAATGCCATTTTCTCAAAACATTTTGGTCTTGAAATCGAGAAGATATGCTAGGTAAGCTCCAATTATTTCCAGAAACACCATTGTAGCAAGTTGCCATATAAAACAATGCGCGGGCAGCATCGCCTTTGTGCTCATCGCGTGGTTCAAAAACCACTTTCCCATTTGCATCAGTCCCCAACTTACAATCTAAATAGATTGAACTTGGTGTTCCCACCACTTCACCTAAGGGGTAAGCCAAACGAACTTGATTTGCATCAGCAAACTGCGCTGGGAAAAGGTGGTGTTGATCGTTGTATTCTGGTTTTTCAGGGTTGTCAGCAGGATTTGTTGGCATCCAAGCATGGCAGTATGTATGCTCGCGGCTCATTACTGACCAGTCGTAAGGTTCAGAATACATGTATTGCAATCCAGAATAAACACAGGTTACCACACGTTGACCATCAGTTGTATCGCGTGCTTCAAAATTCCGTAGAACCGTTTCGTCATAATTGCCATAATAAATGGAAGTATGAGGATTTATCAATGAATGTAAATCGTTCACAAAAGTTGCATTGGCAGTATTAATTCCAGAATACAATGAACCCGCGTTGTTACTTGCAGAGGTAGCATTTGCATTTAGTGCTGAACTTGTCAAATAATTGCGAACTGAGCCAGCACCATTAAACGAATAAACAGCAAAATAATAGGAAGTATTTTCAACTACATCCGTTGCACTAAATGCTCCTGCATTTCCTGAATAAACGACTTTGCAATCTCCAATAGGATCTCCTTTTCCATAAGTAGTTCCATCAACAGGCAAACCCGTTGGTGCCGAACCCGCTTTACGAACAACCAAGTATCCATCGGCGCCTGAAGATCCAGTTAATGTTGAAGTAAAACGATAACTTTTAATATTTGAAAATGTTAAAGATGAAGCAATCGCAGTTGGTTCAGAAGCAAAAGAACCACCTACACAATTTAACACAATGACATAATCCGATTCATCAGCATCGTTACTTGTAATGTGCATCGTAGCGAAACGAGTTCCATTAGCACTTGGATTGAATGTTACATTCAGCACTTGATTAGAAGCGCCGTTAACCGCAAATGGAGTTGCAGGTGAAGCAACACTGTAGTCGCTTGAATTAGCACCTGTAAAAGTTACAGCAGAAACATCAAGTGATTCAGCAGCACCTTGGTTTTCAATATTAAAAGCAATAGTTGCTGGAGTTAAAGATGGCGAAGCAATTGCAACCGCAGAACCTCCATTAAAAATCGTATTGCCATTTTGCTTCACATTGATTTCGCGGTTTGTTTGTGCACCAAGTGTTGCGTTCACTTCATCCAAACCAACATTACATCCTGTAACTTTTGTATCAAAGTAGAAACGAACATAACGACTTGCTGATGCGGGCGAAACCGAATACGCTTGATAGGCAGTTGAATTTAAGGAAGTATAAGAAGCTAAATCGGTCCAAGTTGTTCCATTAATTGATTCCTGAACTTTAAATGTTCCTGTCCAAGAAGTTGCAGGTGTCCCGTAGTTCCCTTTTAAATAATAATTCAATGTTCCAATGGGATCAGCCGTTTGTATTTGAACAAGTTCTCCTTGAAGATCCAATTTCCCAGCAGCACCCGATTGACCTGTTGCGTATGTAAATGTACCAGCTATGTTTGTTGTCCAGCCAGTTGGTAAACTTGCCTGACCACTGAACGTGTCAAAATTGTATGATGTAGGCAAAGCCGCTTGTGAAAAGCCCTGAAGGGAAATGATGAGGGCGCTTAATGAAATTAGAATTTTTTTCATGTTTGATTTTTGAATCGATATTGGCATTGTGATTATCCACTAAAACTTTAGCGGGGATTAAAGGTAGAATTTAATGTTAAAGGTTTCAATTAAAATTAACGGATGCTAACTTTCTTAACACTGTTTGTTTGATCTTGATTTACAATATTCACATAATAAATTCCTTTGGGAAATTTTTCTATGTTGATACTTGAAATCTGATTGCTCATTTCGGGATTGTTAATTGAATAAACAACTTGTCCAATCAAATTGCTTATTTTAATATATGCAATTTTTCTATTAGAACGGATATTCACTTGATTTCCCAAAACAGGATTAGGAAAAACAGTTAGTTCTTCATTCTTAATATCAATTGTATTCAAAATTGTCCCTGGTGTTAAGGAAACCTCATCAATTCCCACATTGCTCCCAGCAATTTTTGTATCAAAATAGAATCGAATAAAGCGACTTTCTGAAGCAGGGGTAATGACTTTTAAATCAAACGTATTGGTTAAAGCGGTATCTGAAAATAAATCATTCCAAATTAATGTATCAATTGATTCTTGCACTTTAAAAACACCATCCCAAATTGCTCCTACTACACCTCCAGTATATCCTTTGATGTAAAATTTAACCGTGTCAATGGTTTGTGCTGTTTCTATGAGGATATATTCTCCAGTAATGTCTAGTTTTCCTGCTATACCAGCTTGACCAACAGCATAGGTCAAATTCCCCGAAATATTACTTGTCCAGCCATCAGGTAATGAATCAACAGATGTAAAGTTCTCGAAATTATAAAAGCTTGGTAAAATTGCTTGTGAATAGCTGTTTAATGAAATGATTGCAGCAATGGCAATGAAGTATAGTT
>JBBALS010000079.1:0-7812 GCA_040402915.1 Flavobacteriales bacterium | reverse complement strand
TCATCATGTTCTAAAAAAACAGGCGCACAAAAGACGCCTGCGATTTACTTTAAAATGTTCTATTTGAAAAAAGTGAATGTGCCTTTCATGTAATTGTTCTCCGGTTTTTTAGGATCGGTTACATTTTCAATGATATAAAAATATGTTCCTGATGTGATGTCATCGCCACCCGACCAATCGTTTTTGTAGGCATTTGTTTCGTAAATTACTTTACCCCAACGATTGAAAATGGTCAGTTTATTTTCAGGGTATGCTAAGATGTTTTCTACTTCAAAATAATCGTTTTTGCCATCTCCATTCGGCGAAAAAGAATTTCCCGCAAGTAGGTCGCATACTTCGATTTCAACGCGAACGGTATCGTATGCCATTACTCCACAACCATCGGTTGCAATACAAATGAAGTATTGCGACGAATCGGGACGAACAGAAACCAACGACTGCGTGATTTCGAGAATGTCACTATCTCCATACCATTCGAAAGTATACTTTCCACTTCCACCTGTTGCACTAGCCGCCAATTGTGCTTCCGTATTCTGACAAATGGTTGTATCCAATACATTCACAAATAAAGTGTCGTATCGAGGAACATAGACAATAAACGAATCGAGTGAGGATACATCACAAAAATCTTTCACTTCAATGGTGTAAGATGTTGTGTCGGACGGATTAACCGAAATCGATTCTGTTGTGGCTATACCTACCCAATTGTATGTAAAAGGAGATTGACCCAAGCTTATGGATGGGTAAATGGAAATGGTATCACCAATACAGATAACAGAATCTTGCTTGAGTGTTTGAAGTGAATCGTACCCCATTGTTACGGTCAACTGTTCAGAGAATGACGAGTTATTGCAGAACAAAGAATCATGAATTGTAACGGTATAATTCGACGAATTAACAGGAGCGGGAACTTGAATAGAAGGCGTAGTTAAATTGTTGAAACTCCAAGAATATGAATACGGAGGATAGCCATTTGAAACACTTGATGAAACGGTTAAACTCTCTGCAGGACAAACGAGTGTTACATCATTCGCAACTATATTCAGAACATAAGGATCACGAATTTGGAATGATCCGCTTACATTAACTGTATCCCCACATATAGTTAACAGACTATAATCAATTTGAACATTTTCGTATCCGTTTGCCCCTTCAGTATTTCCATCATTTGTTGGCGTTACAATAAACCCAAGGGAGTCAATACCGGGAATGAATGTAATTGAACTAGGTAGACCTTGGTAATCGTTACCGCTCGCCGAACCACTGTATGTTATTGGAATATTCAATGTGCTAACGGTTTCATATCGAATAAACGTTACCAATGCTTGTGTACAATTCTCAACTATAGCATAGTCGGGAAGTAAGTTTTCAAATCCTAAGGAAACATAACCGGGTGCAATTATATTGATTGTATCCTGAGATGTAACATTACATTGATCAGTAACTTGAAAAACGTAGGACGTATTTTGAGTCGGAATTACGGTCACAGTATCGGTAGTAACTCCTAAATCGGGCCAGTTATAGGTGTATGGCGCTACTCCTGATTCAAAATTAGCACTAAGCAAGATGGGTGTTCCAGGACAGACAGATGAATCACTTGTAACGGTTTGAAGCGAATCGTAACCCATAATTACATTCAAAGTATCATAAAATGGAATGTTGTAGCAATTCAAAATATCGCGAACTGTCAGGATATAGACAGAGGTATCTGCAGTGGAAGGAACTGTAATAGAGGACGTCGTCAAACCATTGTAATCCCAAGTATAGGAATATGGTTCATAACCACCCGAAACAAGGGAAGAAATTGGAACGTTATTGCTCGGACAAACAAGTGTTGTGTCGTTGGAAGCGAATTCTAACACATAAGGATCTCTTATTTTAATAGTTCTCGAAATGGTAATGGGTAATCCGCAATCATTTAATAACTGAAAGGAAATGATAATATCTTCATATCCATTAATTCCCTCAGTAATTCCATCGTCAACAGGAATTAACGTGTAAATAAGAGAGTCTATTCCAGGTAAAAAAACCAATGTGTCAGGCAACCCAGTATAATCTATAATCGACGTTGCTGATCCAGCATAGTTTACGGGTACTGTAAGTGTATCAATTGCAATTTCTCTTCGAAAAACAATGTTTCCTTCTGTACAACCTTCTACAACAGCAGAATCTGGAAGAAGATTGGCAATATCGATATTGGGAATATTCGAAGTAAACGATTCCGCTTGAAGGAAAACCCAAGAATCATAAGAATTATCAAACCCATTTGCTATAACAAGTTTGATGTGATATGTCTGTCCACATTGAACCGTAGCTTGTGCTGTGAGGATATCGGTAAATCCATAAGGACCAAAGTTCTGAGATCCACTATTGTCAACATAATAAGCACCGTTGTTTAATCCACCTGGAGGACAATAAATACCTCCATCGCTTATCCCATCATTGATGGTGTTCATACTAACAGGAAGGTTTGTTCCTGGAACTATGGCAATGTTTGCGGCATTGTTTGCATAAGGCCCCGTAATACCTGGCCCAGAAATGAAAAACCCAAATACATCAAAGTACTGCGAGCAAACAAAACCATTGTATTCTTCAGAGGCAAATACGTAATTAAATGCAACTGAGTCGCCTGAAGGAATAAAATCGAATTCTATTTCTGCGATATTGTTTGTAATTCCTGACGCGCCAAAACTCGTAATGATGGCATTCAAATCAGGGTCATCAGTTAGTTCAATGGAATTATTGAAAGATGATGATATTGTGCCATTGTTTGCTGGGTCTCCAATGTAATATAATCCGTTAGGGTCTGACTGAGAAACAGCATTTCCAGATGTCATCAATACACCATTTGAGATACCCAAGTTTACTGAGTTGCCGCCAGTGAAAAGACCAATTTGCTCTGGATCTCCTCCGGATGTAATGTTGGAAACCTGAACTCCTTGTCCAACCAATACATTCTGAACAAGATTAGCAGCGCTTTGCTGAGTGATTGTGAACTGTGCTGAAGCAGAAAATGTAAAAAGACATATTATCGCAACAGATATTTTAATCAGTGTATTTGCTTTATTCATCGATGTTATTTTAACAAGGAAGTAAAAATAGAAAAATTGCTAGAATGATTTTATAAATAGTTTATTCATTCTCTTTCAACAACTCAAAATAACTAGAACTTGAATCGAGATAAAGAGATTCATCGATACTGCTGTAAGAATTTTGTTCTCCATTTGCCATCAAAACCACCCTTTCATTTTTTGAGTTTTTCAGAACAATGGGCATTGTAAATCCATCGAGTGCATTCTCTATTCTATAACTGAAGAAATAGGTATTTTCTTTCTTCTCCTTATTGAATTGAAGGATTGGAGGATTGGCTATGCTTAAGTATTGTTCAAAGAAAACAGGTTTCACATTTTTCAATCGTTTCGAAAACCAGTCCTCCAATTCCTTTGTGCTGATTGATTTCCAGCGAAATTCCTGTGAGAATTCTTTCAATATTCCCCACCATTCTTTCTCATTGGAAGCAAATTGCTGAAGCGTGTGAATCATTAACGCTCCTTTGGTATACATGTCGATGCCACTTTCTTCAGTACCAATGATCGGAGCTTTATTGATAACCAATTGTTTCTTTGCATCGATGTATTTTTCGGCCTTGTCTTTCCCGAAGATTTCGAAAACGTATACATATTCAGCATACGTGCAAAATGCTTCTTGAAGCCAAAAGTCTTCTTTGTTTTTGGCACTTACCGAATTCCCCCACCATTCATGTCCGGATTCGTGAATCAATATAAAATCAAAACCCAGCCCGATCATCGAATAATCTTCCCCATTGTAACCGTTTACATAGCCATTCCCATAAGCAATAGCGCTCTGGTGTTCCATGCCAACATAAGGCGTTTCAACCACAGAGAAACCATCTTTTCCAAAGGGGTATTTGCCGAAATATTTCTCGAAACATTTCAACATGGGTTTTACTTGTTTGAATTGTTTAAGAGCTTTGCTTCGATTGTAACTCAAAGGATAATATTCCAATCGTAGAATGCTTCCATCGGCTTGTTTAAATGAATCGGAGATTTTCGTGTAATCGCCAATATTTAGGGTGATATTGTATGTATTGATTGGACAGCTTACTTTCCAAGAAGTGGTTCGTTTGCCTTTGCTGTCTTTCGAATCGCTGTGTAATTTCCCATTCGATTTAAAAAACAAATCTGCTGGATACGTGCAGGTAATTTGAGCGCTATCAGGTTCGTCGTCATAACGCAGGGGAGATGGAAACCACAATTGCGACCCTTGCTCTTGGCAAGCAACTCCTAACCAATCTTTTTCATTTTGGCTTTTGGTCCAAATAAAACCACCGTCCCAAGGTGGCTGAATAGCTTCTTGAGGTTTGCCATGATAGGTAATTGATAGTTCAATTTTAGAACTTGCTTTTGGAATTGGAATTGAAATTCCATCAGTCAATCTTTCGAAACGAGAAGATTTTTTATTGACTAAAACCTCATCAATGCTGAATTGAGAATACAATAACAATTTTAAAGTAGAATCGCCTTTGTTTACACTCCAGGTTTCATTGGCAATTACCTGAATGCTGCGAGAAGTAAAATCGGGTTTTACCTGCAGATGCACAAAGTGAAGGTCTTGTTGTGCAATACTTAAGGTTGAAATGAAAAGTCCAATAAAAGAAAATGTAAACCGAATCATCAAATGTGAATGTTAAAAGGTTTATTCATTGGATGCAATAAAAAAAAGAAAACGCCATCCTGTGAAGAATGACGTTTCAAGAAAACAATATATTCGGAATACTAAAGTTCGCCTTTAGTTTCCATGCGCTTCAATGCTGCTGATATTCCAATCTTATCGATTGTTTTCAACGCTGAAGTAGATAAACGAATTGTAATCCACGCGTTTTCTTCAGGGATAAAGAATCTTTTGGTGAAAAGATTCGGATTGAAACGACGCTTAGTTTTGCGGTGTGAAAAGGAAACATTATTTCCTGACATTGCATGCTTTCCGGTCAACTGACAAACTTTTGACATAACCTATTCGGTTTGATTTTTATTAGAGGGCTGCAAAGAAAGGAAAAATATTTTGTAGCAGCAAGAAAAAATAAAAATAATCCATAAGAATTTCTTCATTGTTTTTCAATTCCACAAAACCTCATACAAATAGGTGTCTATTAATAAATTAAAACAAGCATAGGCAGAGATTCGGATTTATTTGGCAAGCTTGTGCATCATTTAATTACATTTACTTCATCATTTACATCAGTTTAAAATACATAATATTAATTGGAACGTGCTGTTTTAGTAGGACTTGTTACCCGTAATCAAAGCGAAGAATTATTGGATGAATACTTGGATGAGCTGGCATTTTTAACAGAAACTGCCGGTGCTATTCCTGTAAAACGCTTTACACAGAAGTTAGATCGTCCCGATAGTAAAACATTTTTGGGTAGCGGAAAATTGAATCAAATTGTTGAATACATCCACGCCAACGAAATTGATTTGTTGATTTTTGATGATGAGCTTTCGCCTTCTCAGCTTCGTAATATTGAGAAAGAAGCGAAAATTAAAGTGATGGATCGAAACAACCTGATCCTCGATATTTTCGCAGGGCGAGCTCGAACATCAAGTGCAAGAACACAAGTAGAATTAGCGCAATACCAATATTTGCTTCCACGTTTGACGAAAATGTGGACTCACTTGGAACGTCAAAAAGGAGGAATTGGAATGCGCGGACCCGGTGAAAGTCAGATTGAAACCGATCGTCGAATTATCAAGGACAAAATTTCTAAACTCAAAGATCGTCTGCGCGATATCGACAAGCAAATGGCAACGCAGCGAAAGAATAGGGGCGAACTCGTGCGTGTGGCTTTGGTGGGCTATACCAATGTTGGAAAAAGTACCATTATGAATATGTTGAGTAAGTCGGATGTGTTTGCCGAAAATAAATTATTTGCAACGCTCGATACAACTGTTCGAAAGGTGGTATTGGAAAGCATTCCGTTTTTACTATCCGATACCGTTGGTTTTATTCGCAAACTTCCAACACAACTCATCGAGTCGTTTAAATCAACATTGGATGAAGTTCGTGAAGCAGACATATTAATACACGTAGTGGATATTTCGCATGCCAGTTTTGAAGATCATATTACAGCGGTGAATGAAACACTAACCGACATCAAAAGCATGGATAAGCCCATTATCATGGTGTTCAATAAAATTGACGCGTTTTCGTATGTGAAAAAAGACGAGGATGATTTATCACCGATTTTGCGTGAGAATTTTTCGCTCGACGATTGGAAGAAAAGCTGGATGGCCAAAACAAACGCACCTGCAATTTTCATCTCAGCGACTCAAAAAGATAACATTGAAACATTTCGAAAACTCCTGATGGAAGAAGTTCGAAAAGTCCACCAAATTCGCTATCCAAACTACCTCAAAGGAGATCAGGATTATTGATCAATTCATCAAATCCTCTATCTCTTCAGCTTCCAATGGAATGTTACTCATCAAATCGAAATTTCCGTTTTCGGTGAGGAGGATATCGTTCTCGAGACGAATTCCTAATCCTTCTTCTGGAATGTAAATACCCGGTTCGCAGGTAAACACCATGCCCGCTTCGAATTGCGCATAACGGTAACCTACGTCGTGTACATCCAATCCGAGGTAATGCGAAGTTCCATGCATGAAATACTTCTTATACAAAGGATTTTCTGGATCCTGAACTTTCACAGCAGCAGCATCAATCAATCCAAGAAGAATCAATTCTTCTTCCATTGCCAAACCAACATTTTTCACGTATTCCTCATAACGGGTACCTGGACGAAGCATAGTTTTCGCATATTTCATGACGCGTAAAACGGCATCATAAACTGCCCGTTGACGTGCAGTAAATTTCCCATTCACAGGAATGCAACGCGTTAAATCGGAATTGTAGTTGCCGTATTCCGATCCAAAATCCATCAATATCACATCGCCCGCTTTACACTGTCGGTTATTCTCTACATAATGTAAAACACAGGCGGAAGGTCCCGAAGCAATAATTGGATTGTATGCATGTCCACTTGCGCGGTTGCGAATGAATTCATGAATAATTTCAGCTTCAATTTCATATTCCCAAACACCCGGTTTCACAAAACCCAAAACACGACGAAACGCCTTTTCGGTGATATTACAAGCCGTTTGCATGGCCGCAATTTCGAGTGGCGATTTAATCGCTCTCAAAGCATGCATGATGGGTGCACTTCGCTCATAGGTATGAAGCGGGTAATTCGATTTTAGTTCTTTCGCAAAACGTAATTCTCTCGAATCAACACCCTTAACCGCTCTGTCGTGATCGTTCTGATTGAGATAAATAGTATGAGCATAAGTCAATAACACATGAAGTGTCGATTCAAATGAATCGTTCCACACAATATTATCAATTCCTGAAGCTGTTTTACCTTCTTCTTTGGTGTATTTATGACCTTCCCAAATGGCAATATGTTCGTTGGTTTTTCGCAAAAACAGAACTTCCCTCATTTTCGGATTGGGACAATCGGGAAATAAAATCAACATCGTTTGTTCCTGATCAATTCCACTTAAATAGAACAAATCGGGATTTTGTCTCCATGTATATGTGGCATCTGCACTGCGGGGAACTTCATCGTTCGAAACAAAAATGGCCATACTATTGGGTTTCATCTTCGCAGTAAAGCGTTTGCGATTTTCGATATACAATGCGGAGTCGACGGCTAGATACTTCATAATATTTTGAAATTTAAATGCGAAAAATACACGAAATTTTGCAATGGAATTGAATATTAATCAATCGTTA
>JBBALS010000078.1:0-7858 GCA_040402915.1 Flavobacteriales bacterium | reverse complement strand
GTTATGCCCATTTGATCTCTCACGATTTAAGATCTCCAATGCAATCAATTTATCAATTGAGTAAGATGATTGCAAAAGAAAGTCAAGGTCAACTTAATGATAAAGCGGAAAAGGCGCTTGAACAATTGCAGAAAAAAGCATTTCAATCACAAGAATTAGTTGATGGAATTCTAAAGCATTCATTGGCCGGAGAGCAAGCTTATACTCCTGAAAAAATTCAATTGTCTCAATTTATCAATGAGTTAGTAGAGTTTTGTAGTCCACCGAGTGATTTTCAAATTGTTACCGAGGTATCGGTCCAGGAAATAGTATGTGATTCAATCATTTTGAGGCAGATTTTGCAGAATCTGATTTCAAACGCGATAAAATATAATGACAAAGCTCAAGGACATGTCCGTATTGTGGTAAGTGCAACTGAATCGGAATTTACGTTAGAGGTTATAGATAACGGTCCAGGTATTCCTGAAAAATATCATGAACGCATTTTTGGAATGTTTCAAACCCTGTCTCACACTGATCGTTTTGGAAATAAAGGAACAGGAATCGGATTGCATACGGTAAAAAACTTAGTCGTTTTGATGAGCGGCACCATCTCCATTGAATCGAAAATTGGAGAGGGAAGTATCTTTAAGGTTAAATTAAACAGATAGTTTTTTTAATTCTAATGAACCTTTCAATTATTTTTTTGAAGGGCATACTCGATATTTATATAATTCTAGGAAATTATAATCTGCACTCTTTGCGGTTAATATTTAATAATAAACGTTTTGAAAAAAGATGTTTGGGCAGCTAAAATCAATTTTTAAAATTAATTTATTATTAATCCAATTCATAGCAAAAGATTAAAAAATAAAATTATATTTGCCGCCCTTATTGTAAAAATAACACAAAGAAATTTTGCTTTATAATTAGGTTGATTATTGCCTGATATGAAAGAGATTTTCGATTTCATATTGATGATTATTTTAAAAATTGCTCAATCTTATTGAAATAAAAATTTAAGAAATTTTTATTTGTCACTTGATTAAACCTAAACCCAACTCAAAACTCCCAACTCGTATGAAAGTTGACGGCTTTTCTTTACCCAAAGTCCCCAAAATCACTCCTCAATCCGTTTTATTAAACAGCCACTCACAAATAGATGTTGATTCAATCACCTCTTTAGCCGCTCAGCTAAGTTCAATGCCTGTGTCATTTGTTTCATTAATAGACAATGAATATCATTGGTTTAAATCAAATAATGGAGTTTCATTTATAGAGATGTCATCTGATTTGCATTCTTATTGGCAGAATTTAACTGAAACACATTTGATTCAAGTAATTGAAGATTTACGATTGTATACACCTCCATTTAATAATATTCTGCAAGAGTTTGGAACGGGACATTTATTCTATGCAGGAATACCTTTGATTAATAAAGATGGTTTGCTTTTGGGCGCATTGAATGTGCTTGATGATAAGCCGAATAAATTAAATATCACGCAGAGTTCAGCTCTCTATAATTTAGCGAAACAATTGGTTACTCAAATTGAATTAGTATCTAAACTTGAAGAGTTGGAGTATGCCGCCGAAGAATTAAAAAAGAAGAATTCGGAAATCAGTCGATATGCCTACCTGATTTCGCACGATTTGAGGTCCCCGTTGCAGTCAATGTCATCCCTAAGTAAAATAATAAAAGAGGAAAGTGTTGGGAAACTTAGTGACAAAGCAAATGTTGCAATTTCAATGCTTCAAAACAGAGCTGTTCATTCACATGAATTAGTTGAAGGGATTCTAAAACATGCCATTTCAGGAGCAAAAGCATATAGTGCTGAATTAATTCATGTTGAAAAATTTATTCAGGACTTAATCAATTTTTGTAACCCGCCCTCTGATTTTGAAATTGTAACGGAGGTGTCAATTCCTGAGATTTATACTGATCCAATAATTCTACATCAGATTATAAATAATTTGTTGTGCAATGCTTTCAAGTATAACGATAAGTCATTGGGGAAGATTAAAATTGTTGTAAAAGGCGATGATGATCAATTAACTTTTGAGATTGTCGATAATGGACCTGGTATTCCAATGGAGTTTCATGAACGCATTTTTGAAATGTTTCAAACCTTATCCCAGACCGATCGTTTTGGAAACAAAGGAACCGGAATTGGCTTGAATACAGTTAAAAACCTTGTCGATTTATTGGGCGGTCAAATTCGCATCCAATCAAAATTAGGAGAGGGCTCTTCCTTTAAAATCACGCTAAAAAATTATTCTTCAAATTCAATTGAAGAGAATCAATCTTTTTAAACAAGATTTTAGAAATTCTAATTTTTGAGTTTACTGCTTTCTTTTTTAGGTAATTCAATCTTCATTGGATTCTTGACCAATTGGTCGGTTAAAGCCAATTTCAATACATCCCGCATGGTTGAAACGTAATGAAAATCCATGCCTTTAAGGTATTCAGATTTTATTTCCTCAACATCTTTGCGGTTCTCTTCCGAAAGAATTACTTGTTGAATATTGGCGCGTTTTGCAGCTAATATTTTCTCTTTTATTCCTCCAACAGGAAGCACAACTCCACGCAATGTAATTTCACCAGTCATTGCCAATTGCGTTTTCACTTTTCGTTGTGTAAATGCCGAAGATAATGCCGTTAACATGGCAATTCCAGCAGAAGGTCCATCTTTAGGTGTTGCTCCTTCTGGAACGTGAATGTGTACATTGTAGTGGTCGAAAATTTCGTTAGATATTCCTAAATAACTTTCCGAATGTGCTTTCAGAAACTCAAGAGCGATAACGGCACTCTCTTTCATGACATCGCCTAAATTTCCAGTTAATGAAAGTTTACCATTACCACGACTTAATATGGTTTCGATAAACAGAATGTCGCCGCCAACCGAAGTCCAAGCGAGTCCTGTTACAACTCCAGCAACTTCATTGTTTTCATACTTGTCGCGATGAAAACGAGCTGGACCCATGATGCGTTCAATATCTGCAAAATCAATCTTCGCATCAATTTGCTCTTCCATGGCAATGGATTTTGCAACAGAACGAATTACTTTGGCGATTCTTTTCTCCAATGAACGCACTCCCGATTCGCGTGTGTAGTCTTCTATAAGTTTATCGAGTGCTTTTTTTGTAAACTTCACCTGAGCTTTTTTCAAACCATGCTCAGCAATTTGTTTAGGAATAAGGTGCTGTTTAGCAATCTCTACTTTTTCTTCTTGTGTATAACCCGTCACTTCAATGAGCTCCATTCGATCTAATAAAGCCGGTTGAATAGCATTCAGGTTATTTGCCGTTGCAATAAACATAGCTCGACTTAAATCGAAATCCTGCTCTACATAATTATCGTAAAAAGTGCTGTTTTGTTCTGGATCCAACACTTCTAATAATGCGGAAGACGGATCTCCGTGATAATCACTCCCAACTTTATCAATCTCATCGAGAACAAACACCGGATTCGCTGCTTTTACTTTACGCAGATTTTGGATAATCCTACCGGGCATTGCTCCAATGTATGTTTTCCGATGCCCACGAATTTCTGCTTCGTCGCGAACACCTCCCAAAGACATACGAATATACTCTCGTCCCAAGGCCTTAGCAATGGATTTCCCAAGCGATGTTTTTCCAACGCCAGGAGGTCCATAAAAACAAAGTATAGGCGAACGCATATCTCCTTTTAATTTCAAAACTGCGAGGTATTCGATAATACGTTCTTTTACTTTTTCTAATCCGTAATGATCGTGATCCAATATTTTTTGCGCGCGTTTTAAATCGAATATATCGGAAGAGTATTGGTTCCAGGGCAATTCAATGAGTAAATCCAAATAATTACGTTGAACCGAATATTCCGCTGAATTAGGGTTGATGCGCTGAAGTTTATCGAGTTCTTTATTGAAGTGTTTTTTTACCGAATCGCTCCATTTCATGGATTCGGCTTTTGTTCGAATTTCGCTCAGTTCTTCCTCATACACATTGCCGCCTAATTCTTCCTGAATTGTTTTTAATTGTTGATTTAGAAAGTACTCGCGTTGTTGTTGATCGATATCAATTTTAACTTTACTCTGAATCTGATTTTTTAATTCTTGCAGTTGCAACTCATTACTCAGATTCTTTAAAACTAATTCGGCACGAGATTTCAAATTCGCTACTTCCAACATGCGCTGTTTTTCGGCCATCTCGGCATTCATATTCGAGGATATGAAATTGATTAGAAAAGATGGACTTTCAATATTCTTAATTGCAAATGCAGCTTCGGATGGAATATTCGGAGATTGTTGAATAATTTGAAGTGAAATGTCTTTGAGCGATGAAACCATTGCCGCAAATTCCTTGTCATTTTTCTCAGGGCGTGTTTCCTCAAAAGGCTTTATTTTAGCTTTTATATAAGGTTCGGCTTGTGTTAACTCCTGAAGTTCGAAACGTTTTTTTCCTTGAATAATAACGGTTGTATTTCCATCAGGCATTCGAAGCATTTTTATAATAAATGCAATCGTTCCCACTTTATTTAAATCCTCAAAATTAGGATCTTCAATGGCTACATCTTTTTGCGAAACAACGCCAATAATTTTATCGGATTTGTATGCATCTTTAATAAGCTTTATTGATTTATCTCGCCCAACAGTAATTGGAATCACAACTCCTGGAAACAATACCGTGTTTCGTAAGGGTAAAATGGAAACTTCTTCCGGAATTTCTTCCGTATTCATTTGCTCTTCATCTTCGCTCGACAAGAGTGGAATAAATTCCGAATCGTCGTCAATCATATTGGAAAAGCGGAAATTATCAAAAGGAGTATGTTCGTTCATAATAAAATTCAATGACATTAAGTCAGCAAGCCGACAAGAGTAAGGCATTTCAATCAGGAAGCCGACTAAGTCAAGCCATGTGCCATCAAAGAAAATGGCGTTTTTTAGGAATTAGGACTGCCTAAATGGACGTGTCAATTCAAAAACCTCCGCCAAAATCTGCGATTCAATTTGGTCGAATGCTATATGTCGCCTTTCCATAACGAGGGAAGCTGTTTCGGCGGCCTTATCGAAATTGTATTCCGTAATTCCTTGTGCGCCGCCCCAGCTGAAAGAAGGAATGTGATTCTTTGGAAATCCTGCCCCAAAAATGTTCGCGCTAACTCCTACAACAGTTCCCGTGTTGAACATGGTATTGATGCCACATTTGCTGTGGTCGCCCATGATTAATCCGCAAAATTGCAGTCCCGTCGAAACCATGCGTTCTACGGCATAGTTCCAAAGTTTTACATGTGCGTAATTATTTTTAAGGTTCGAATTGTTCGAATCTGCACCTATGTTACACCACTCACCAATAACGGAATTTCCTAAAAATCCATCATGTCCTTTGTTGGAATATCCTTGAATGACGCTGTTATTAATTTCTCCGCCAACACGCGAATGAGGCCCAACAGTTGTCGCACCATAAATTTTTGCTCCAAGTTTAACGGCACTTTCTTCACAAAGTGCAAATGCCCCACGAATTAAACTGCCTTCCCAAACCTCCGTGTTTTTACCAAGATAGATTGGGCCTGTAGTAGTATTGAAAACAGAACACAAAGCAGTAGCGCCTTCTTCTGCGAAAAAACGATTCCCAATAATAGTATTAGATGAGTCTATTTCTGCCGATTTTCGACCTGCTGTTATTAACTCAAAATCTTCTTCCAATGCACGCCCATTCAATGAAAAAATATCCCAGAGATGGTTTATTCGAAACAAGGGGAATAGGTATTCAATGCAATTGTAATGAGCCAAATCGATTGACAAACTATTTTCGGAATCGTATGCCGCTACTAATTCACCATGCTGAATGAGCGCTTGTCCTTTTGTCAGTTCTCTAATTGCTTTTATGATATTACCTTCCGGAATGATTGAACCAGCAATGAGCCAGTTTTCATCAAAGCGACGTGTTGGATATTTGGTTTTCAGATAATCCTGACTCAGAAAAGAAACACTTCCCAAAGCACGCTTTTCCCATTTCTCTTTAATTGTGAGAATGCCAATACGTAAATCGGCAATGGGTCTGGTATAAGTTAATGGGAGGAGATGATTGCGGCGGGAATCATCGAAAAGGATAATATTCATAATCACAAAAATAAAAAAGCCCTCCAATTTGGAGGGCTTTCTAAATGATTTGTTGGGAATAAATCACATATTGATTTTCCCCTGATGGCCTTTGTAGCGGTTACGGAATTTATCAACGCGACCTGCAGTATCAACTAATTTAATCTTACCTGTATAGAAAGGATGAGATGATGAAGAGATCTCCAATTTGGCAACTGGATATTCTACGCCATCCAACATGATTGTTTCTTTGGAATCAATGCAAGACTTAGTAAGTGTTAATGTTTCGTCAGACATGTCTTTAAAAACAACTAAGCGGTAGTTCGAAGGATGAATTTCTGGTTTCATAATGGTATCGCAAAAATGGACGGCAAATGTAAGTTGAATAGATTTCTTATGCAAGAGAAAAAACAAGGAGAATGCATTTTGTTATTTCTTCATTGGAAAAATCGATTGTGCCAACTTTCAGAAGCGGGAATATTCCATGCATTTTTCAACTCTTTTCCATTGAAAACAAGGTTATTAAACACCAAAGTGCTCGATTCTATTTGACCATTTGCAGCCAATTGTTCAAACTCATTCATTGGATGTATTCGAACAACATTCTGCTCAACTTTATATGCAATTTGCATCCGATCCAAGAAATCGATGTGTAAATCACGCCCGAGAGTTGAAATCCAATTCACCGATTTATCAATGGAACAACCACTCGCTTTTGCTTGTTCTTCATCGACCGAAACAATGACAAATAAATTATGCGCAATTGCAACATTTGCTCGCAATGGCTTTCCATGAGTAGCCCATGAAGCTACAAAAGCATTACCCGCTGTTCGGATAAGTTCGATTTCGGCCTCTGTTAAAAATCGGTTCGCTTGATACACCCAAATGCGATCAGTATCTTGAATGTGTTGAAGTGCAATTTCCATTTCCCTTTTTATAAATCAGCAGCAGCAGCAATTAATTCGGCAATGTCGAGCACACTAACCGAGCTTTCTTTTTCGGCATGTTTAACTCCATCGGTCATCATGGTATTGCAAAATGGACAACCAACTGCGATGATGTTTGGTTGCAAAGCCAATGCTTCTTCCGAACGTTCGATGTTCACTTCTTTGTTTCCGGGTTCGGATTCCTTAAACATTTGAGCTCCACCAGCACCACAACACAGACCTTTGGTTTTACATCGTTTCATCTCCACCAATTCCGCATCAAGTTTACTCAATACTTCGCGTGGTGCTTCATATTCTCCATTAGCACGTCCCAAATAGCATGGGTCGTGAAACGTAATTTTCTTGCCTTTAAAAGAACCGCCCTCCACCTTTAATCTGCCTTCGTTTAGAAGACTTTCAATAAGCTGACTATGATGAACGACATCGTAGTTTCCTCCGAGTTCAGGATATTCGTTTTTGAGTGTATTGAAACAATGTGGACAAGCGGTAACAATCTTCTTTACTTCATAACCATTCAGAACAGCAATGTTTTGCATAGCCTGCATTTGAAATAGAAATTCATTACCGGCTCGTTTTGCAGGATCGCCGGTGCAGCTTTCTTCGGATCCAAGTACCGCAAATTTAACATCAGCTGCTTGAAGTATTTTAGCAAAGGCCTTGGTTACTTTCTTTGCACGATCATCGAAACTACCAGCACATCCAACCCAAAATAATATTTCTGGACTCTCGCCATTTGCGAGGTATTGTGCCATGGTTTTTATATTCAATTCCATTGTTAAATTACGAATTATCAATTACGAATTATCAATTACGGATTATCAATTACGGATTACGGATTATGAATTACGGATTATG
>JBBALS010000077.1:4262-7970 GCA_040402915.1 Flavobacteriales bacterium | reverse complement strand
GTATTAAACAATTTATATAAGCATACACAGCTACAGTCATCATTTTCAGTAAATAATATCGCACTTGTAAATGGTCGTCCTGAGATGTTAAATCTTAAGACACTCATAAGTCACTTTGTTGAACATCGCCATGACGTTCTCATTCGTCGCACAAAATTCGATTTAGAACAAGCTGAAAAACGAGCACATATATTAGAAGGATTTCTAATTGCACTTGATAATCTGGATGAAATTATCAAACTTATTCGTGCATCTCGAACACCTGATGATGCAAGAGAAGGTTTGATGGTCGGATTTAGTTTATCTGAGATTCAATCTCGTGCTATCTTAAATTTAACACTTCAGCGATTAACAGGACTCGAGCGTGATAAAATACGTGATGAGTATGCTGAATTGATGAAAACGATTGATCATTTGAAAGAGATTTTAGCAAATGAGACGCTTCGTATGACCATTATCAAAGATGAATTGTCTTTGATAAAAGAGAAATACAACGATGAACGCCGCACCAACATTATTTATGCAGCGGATGGCGAGCGCATTGAAGATTTTATTGCAGATGAACCTTGTATTATTACGGTATCGCATCTAGGGTATATTAAACGTACCAACTTGAATGAATACCGTACACAAAAGCGTGGAGGTAAAGGTTCCATTGGTTCGAACACGCGTGATGAGGATTTCTTAGAGCATTTATTTTCTGCAACTACCCACAATTATTTGTTATTCTTTACGAAAAACGGTCGTTGTTTTTGGATGCGCGCCTTTGAAGTTCCAGAAGGATCTAAAACATCCAAAGGTAGAGCGATTCAGAATTTGGTGAATATGCCACCTGATGATAAAGTAGTTGCTTATGTAAACGTAACCAGCTTAAGCGATCCGGATTACATCAACAATAACTTCATTATAATGTGTACCAATAAAGGTACAATTAAGAAAACCTCGTTGGAAGCGTATTCTCGTCCACGCCAAAATGGTATTAATGCCATTACAGTAAGAGAAGGTGAGGAACTATTGGAAGCAAAGATGACCAATGGAACTAGCGAAATCATGATGGCTTTAAAGAGTGGTCGTGCGATTCGTTTCCCAGAAGCCAAAGTTCGTCCAATGGGAAGAAATGCATCTGGAGTTCGTGGTGTTACATTGAAAGATGAACAAGACGAAGTTGTTGGAATGGTATGTGCAGAAACGGTGAATACACAAGTTTTGGTGGTATCAGAAAATGGCTACGGAAAACGTTCGGATATTGAAGAATATCGTGTTACAAACCGCGGTGGAAAAGGGGTGAAGACCATCAACATTACCGAGAAGACAGGATCTTTGATTGCGATAATAGGAGTGAAGGACGAAGACGATTTGATGATTATTACACGTTCAGGTGTAACGATACGTACTCCAGTGGAGGATTTACGCGTTATGGGACGTAATACACAAGGAGTTCGTTTGATAACTTTAAAAGGAAATCAGAGCATTGCTGCTGTTGCATGTGTAGAGAAAGATGAAGAAGTAGAAGAGGAGTTAGGCGGTGAAGAAGGGAATGTTGATGGAAATGTAGAAGGAGCAAATGAACCGAATTCAGATCAACCAACTGAAGAATAAAAAATAACATATATGAAAAGAATCCCCCTGTTGTTCGTAGCAATTTCATTAGGGTTGCATGTTCAAGCTCAGCAAAGTAAAGTGGTTAGTGCCTACAATTATTTGGGCTATTATAACCAAGATAAAACGGATATTGAGAATTTGAAGAAAGCACGAGAGAATATCGATCAAGCTTCAACTAATGAAAGTACTTCTCAAAAAGCCAAAACATGGTACTATAGAGGTAATGTTTATTGGGCAATTCAGGAAAGTAAAAATCCTGAATTGATGGAAGCGACGGTAAACCCGCTTTTAACAGCAGTTGAATCGTATAAGAAAGTATATGAATTAGATGCTAAATACGAATATGCAGAGGAAAGCTACGAAAAAGCAATGATTGGCTACCGTAATTTGGGAATTATGGCTTTCAATAAAAATGATTTCAATGCTGCATTGGGTTATTTTGAAAGCACAACTGAATTATCAGCTAAAAAAGGAGTAGTAGATACTTCTGCCATCGAAAATTCCTCAATTGCCTCAATGCGTGCTGGTAATTCAGCCAAGTCGATACAGTATTTGAAGCAATTAATTTCCTTCAATATCGATAAAGACGGAATGCGTTTTATTCAATTGATGAAAGCGCAGAATTTAGCAGGAGATTCAGCTGCAGCAAAACAAACAATGATGGAAGGAAGAACTAAATTCCCTAACGATCAGAAATTGCTCACTGAAGAACTTAATGGCTACCTGCAAAGTGGAAAATCGGCTGAAGCAGAAAAGCTTTTGGCCATTGCGATAGAGAAGGATCCTACGAATCACTTGTTACATTATGCTTCAGGAACCATTTTCGAAGATTTAGGAAAACGCGATATGGCAATAGCTGCGTACAAAAAATCCATTGAAATTAAACCTGATTTCTGGGAAGCGTATTTCAATCTTGGTGCTATCTACAATAACTCAGCAAAAGCACTTCGCGAGAAAGCAGATGCTGAAAAGGACATGAAGAAGTACGAAGCTGGAAAAAAGATAGCTGATGCAGAATTCAATTTGGCTTTACCGAATTTGGAGAAAGCGTTAGAATTAGCTCCTAAAGACAGTCCTGATTTATTACCACTTTTGAAAACACTTAAACAGATTTATAGTTTAATGGGCATGAATGAGAAATACAATGAGATGAAGAAACGTATTGAACCATAATACATAGAGGAGAGAGACAGATGTCTCTTTTCTTTTGAATATTCTATTTAACATAATATTAATTATAGTGCAAATTATTAAATTGAAAAGCTAGATATATCAAGCATTCTATGAATGACTGATATTGCATATATCAAATGAATGGATTTGTAGATTACATTCATTATTAAGAAAGACTTTTAAATACAAAAATAAAATGTTGTGAAAATGCTTTGGATATTTTATACATTATATTTGATGGAATCAAATGGCATCTACAAATCCAAGGTGCATTAAACTTTGTTAGTTTAACGAAAACACGTAGGTTTGCATCCCCAAATTGATTAAATGTTATTTGATTATTGACATTAGTCCGAATTAATCTAGTATAAATGAGTTGGTTCAGTAGAAAAAACAAGAATATAACCACATCTACATTGGAGAAAAAAGAAACTCCTGAAGGATTATGGTATAAATGCCCATCGTGTAAAAAGATATTTGCATCCATCGATCATGAAACGAACTTATGGGTTTGCTCCAATTGTGGATTTCATGAGCGCTTAAATTCTCGTGAGTATTTCAGTGTTTTATTTGATGATAACAAAGTCGAAGAAATAATAAATAACATTCGTTCTGCTGACCCATTGGTGTTTGAAGACACTAAAAAATACAAAGATCGTTTGGTCGCAAGTATGGCCAAGTCTGGCTACAAAGATGCTATTTCGGTTGGTGTTGGAATGATGGACGGTGTTAAAATCGTTATCGCTTGTATGAACTTCGAATTTATTGGAGGTTCGATGGGTTCTGTTGTTGGAGAGAAAATTTCAAGGTCGATTGATTACTCTATCAAACACAAACTTCCCTTCATGATTATTAGTAAATCGGGAGGTGCTCGTATGATGGAAGCTGCATTTTCATTAATGCAAATGGCGAAGACATCTGCCAAACTCACGC
>JBBALS010000077.1:0-4252 GCA_040402915.1 Flavobacteriales bacterium | reverse complement strand
CTCCCCTACATTTCGCTCCTCACCGACCCTACCACCGGCGGAGTTACGGCATCGTATGCCATGCTTGGTGATTTGAACATTGCGGAACCCGGTTCATTAATTGGATTCGCTGGTCCACGTGTTGTGAAAGAAACCATTGGTAAGGATCTTCCTGAAGGTTTTCAAACCGCTGAATTTGTTCTTGAACATGGATTTTTAGATATAATTATCGAACGTCGAGATTTAAAAATTCAAATTGCGCAAATTGTTCGCATGTTGATGAAAAAAAACTGCAAACCGGTAATTAAAAATGCATTGAATTGATTTTTCGAAACAAAATCTCTGAGCTTTTCTCCATGATTCAACTTATTAACATTTGAAATGTTAATTTTTTCATTCAAATAGAATCATTGAAAGAAATTTTGCTTAGTTTTGCACTCCTGAAAAAGAACAAACAATAAAAATGGGATTGACGTCAGAATTAAAAAAAGAACTCTTCACCAAATTTGGTGGATCTGAGACAAACACAGGCTCAACAGAAGCTCAAATTGCGATGTTTACACAACGCATATCCGATTTAACTGAACATTTGAAAGTCAACAAAAAAGACTTTGGAACTCAACGTTCATTGATTCGCCTGGTAGGAAAGCGTAGAAGTATGCTTGATTATCTTAAAGGTCGCGACATTGAAAAATATCGTGCGATTCTTAAAGAATTGAACATTCGTAAATAAGTTTTTCGAAAAAGGCAATTCACGGATTGCCTTTTTCCTTTATTACACATTTTAAAACATCCTCTATTATGAATATTGGAGTGCGCAAGACATTTGCAATGCCCGATGGTCAAGAAGTGACTATTGAGACAGGCAAACTTGCCAAACAAGCCCACGGCTCTGTCGTGATTACCATGGGTGGCACCATGTTGTTGGCAGCTGTTGTCAGCAATGAAGACGCAAAAGAAGGTGTCGATTTTCTTCCTCTTACTGTCGAATATCAAGAGAAATACGGATCTGCGGGTCGTTTTCCTGGAGGTTTCTTCAAACGTGAAGCACGCCCTTCTGAAAACGAAATTTTGATTTGTCGTTTGGTTGACCGTGCATTACGTCCACTTTTTCCGGATGATTATCATGCTGATACAACGATTACGATTAATTTAATTTCTTCCGATCGTCTGCAATTACCAGATTCACTTGCATGTCTTGCTGCTTCTGCTGCATTAGCTGTAAGTAACATTCCGTTTAACGGTCCTGTTTCTGAAGTTCGCGTAGCTCGTATCAATGGTCAAATGATTATCAATCCAAGTATCGAAGCTTTGAAAGAGGCTGATTTGGATATTATCGTAGCTGCATCTCAAGACAGCATTGTGATGGTTGAAGGTGAAATGAAGGAAGTGCAAGAAAATGATATGCTTGAAGCAATCAAATTAGCACACGAAGCAATTAAAGTTCAGATCAATGCGATTAACGAACTTGCTGCACTAGTTCCTGCATCTCAACCAAAACGCATTTATAGCCATGAAACACATAACGAAGAAGTTCGTGCTGCTGTTCATGCATTTTGCTTAGACAAATGTGCTGCAATTGCACGTTCAGGGAATGATGATAAACACGCTCGTTCTGCAGCATTCAAAGCAGTTAAGGCAGAATTTGTTGAAAGTCTTTCTGAAGAAGAATTAGCAGTAGCTAAACCTTTTATTAGTGTTTACTTCCATGATGTTGAGAAGAAAGCTGTTCGTCAAGTGATCTTGAATGAAGGCAAACGACTTGACGGACGTAATACAACGACCATCCGCCCAATTTGGGGTGAAGTAGATTATCTTCCATTTGCTCACGGTTCTGCTATCTTCACACGTGGAGAAACACAATCTTTAACAACCGTTACATTGGGTACCAAAATGGACGAACAAACCATTGATGGTGCTGTATTGGAAGGTAAATCGAATTTCCTTTTACATTATAATTTCCCATCATTCTCAACGGGTGAGGCGCGTCCTAATCGTGGAACAAGCCGTCGTGAAGTTGGTCATGGTAACCTTGCATTACGTGCATTGAAACCAATGATTCCAAAAGGGGAAGATAATCCATACACCATTCGTATTGTTTCAGATATTTTGGAATCAAATGGTTCATCTTCTATGGCAACTGTTTGTGCTGGAACACTGGCATTAATGGATGCAGGAGTAAAGATTGCAAAACCTGTTTCTGGTATTGCCATGGGATTGATTACGGATGACGGAAGTAAATACGCTGTATTGAGCGATATCTTGGGTGATGAAGATCATTTAGGAGATATGGACTTCAAAGTAACTGGAACAAAAGATGGTATCACTGCTTGCCAGATGGACATCAAAGTTCAAGGTTTGAGCTATGAAATCATGCTTAATGCATTGAATCAAGCGAAAGAAGGTCGTCTGCACATTTTGGGTGAAATGAACAAAGTTCTTTCAGCACCTCGTGAAGATTACAAACCACACGCTCCTCGTATTGTTGAGATTCGTATTCCTAAAGAATTCATTGGTGCCGTAATCGGACCTGGTGGAAAAATCATTCAGGAAATGCAGAAAGATACTCAAACGGTTATCGTTATTGAAGAAGTTAACGAACAAGGTGTTGTTCAAATTTCCTCTTCTAACAAAGCGAACATCGATAAAGCATTGGCTCGCATTCGTGCAATTACTGCAACACCAGAAGTTGGTGAAGTATATTCAGGTAAAGTGAAAACGATTATGCCTTTCGGTGCATTCGTAGAAATTATGCCCGGTAAAGACGGATTACTTCATATCTCTGAAGTAGAACATCGTCGCCTAGAAAACTTGGATGGTGTCCTTAAAGAAGGTGATATCATTGATGTGAAATTGATCGAAGTAGATAAGAAAACAGGTAAATTGAAATTAAGCCGCAAGGTTTTATTGGCAAAGCCTGAACCAGCAGCGAACTAATTTTCTGCTTAACATACTTTTAAAGGCTGTCCAATTGGGCAGCCTTTTTTGTTTCACGATATCGTGTGTTGAACTCATAAGGATATTTGAAACAATAAAAAAAGGCTGTCGAATGACAGCCTTAAGTATCTATAAATCAGAATGTTTTTGAAGTCTATTGAACAATCAATTTACCTGAATCAATCAGATTTGCACCAGCATAAATACGATAAAAATAAAGTCCTTTTGCTAAGCCTTCGTTTGTTAATTGGATTTTGTCTGATGTTGCATTCACCGTTTTAACTATTCTTCCAAGCGCATCACTTAGTATTAATTGAGAAGATGCAATGCTTGGTAATTCAAAGGTAGTTTGCGTTGAAAATGGATTCGGGTAAATTTTCACTTTCGATCCCACTGAACTATTCTGTTGAATGGCAGTGATAATTTCATTTTCGATGAAGTCCTCCCCTATTGTATGAAACGTTGTATTGGTAATTACAGGTTCATTGAAATCGAAATAAATAGCTGCAGTATTATTGATTACGCTACCTAAATCGACATTCGCTTTTTGTTTTATTCGGTATTTGAAAAATCCGTGAGATGCAACTTCATTGACAAAACTATCGGGCAATTGAATATTGTTGAACGTAAATTCAACGGCTTGCACATTGTCCCCATAAGTTCTCCAGGTATATGAATAACTTGCAGCGCCGGGTTGAAAGCTTGCTAAATTGAGGTAGTTTGAAATGGTATCGCGAACTACTATTGTAAATGCTGTATCGGTTCCAGTATTTTGGAAACGGATTAAATATTCTAGATCAGTATTTTTATAAATGTAGTGCTCCTCTCCTACTCCCATTGGCGAAGGCGTTTTGTCGTTTGGATCGTATGCACCAATATTAGAACGGCAATCAATGTCTAAAGAAGGAGCTCCATCGTAATTATCGAATTGTGTTATCCAAGCACCAAAGCTACTATCGCCACATGCTTCAATGGCAATTGAAACGATGCTATCTCCGAGATAAGCTGGATAATCAATCGCTTGATTTACATTGATTCGATATGTTGAACCAACACTGGATGCAGATCCAATTTCAAGCGTTTCTCCGGCCTGAAGCAGAACAGTTCCACTTTGAGCAATGGTTGAATCTACATAAATAACATAGGATTGTTCTGTTTGCATATCGCCATTGCTATTATGAAGAATGAATATGGCACTATCGTTTCTACATTCAGCATTTAAATCTACAGAAGGTCCTGTCCATTCGGGTAGAAGACAACTTTGATTTGGATAAATCTCCACTTCGCTGCAATGTGTTTGCCCCAAATAGGCATCACACGAAACAGTAACTGGAAC
>JBBALS010000076.1:0-7977 GCA_040402915.1 Flavobacteriales bacterium | reverse complement strand
AAGTATCTGATGAATTTTTTGTGGAGAATGATAATCTAGACATCTCGTTTGATGATATAATCTAATCGAAGAATATTTTAAATTATTACGAACCCGATATTTTGCACACAAGCAGAATATCGGGTTTATTGTTCTATTCGGAAGTTCACCGTTTTTGCCGCACGTGTAGGTGTGTTTTCTATAATAGATTCCTGAATAAACTGCGAAGCCTTGCCTTGAAATACTTCTTCCAGATTTAGTAATGCGCCACAAGGAATTTGCTTTTGTTCAAAGTGTTTTAACCAAATGGCTCGCTCCTGTTTTTTAAATGCAGCATTCAAAATACTAGCTAAGTCGGTTCTGTTTTTTAAACGGTTCTGATTCGTGCAAAATCGTTCGTCATCTATTAATTCTGAAAGATCAAGGCAAACAAGTAATTTATTGAATTGCACATCGCTTCCAATAGCCAAAACTAAGGGCTTATTATCGGCACATAAAAAGCAATCTCCGTAAGGCGCAATATTGGGATGCAAAGTTCCTTGTGCTTTCGGAACCAAATCACTCATTAAGTAATTACTTGCCTGATTAGCCAAGGCTCCAATAGCTGTTTCAAATAAATTGACACGCACAATGGATCCATTTCCTGTTTTATAACGATTCATCAGAGCCATCAATAAACCTTCTTTTAATTGATGGCCAGCAAGTAAATCAATCATTGGAACGGGCAATCGTGCTGGATTATCCATAAAACCTGTCATAGATAAATAACCAGTTTCGGCTTGCAATACAATATCATAAGCAACTCGATTATCGTCTTCAGCAAAAGCATCCAATTGCCCTATAATTAAAGAAGGAAAGCGTTTGTGTAATTGTCCAGCTTCTATATTCCAACGTTTGGCTGAGGATGTTTTAAAATTGCTTATTACGATGTCGGCTTGATGCAGTAACTCTTCAAGCTCGATCAAATCGGCGGCACAATCAAGATCGAACATTTTCAACTCCTTACCTTGATTTACAGATGCATAATATGCCGAAATCTGTTCACCGGTTTCTTTACTATTTAACCAGTTGCGTGAAACATCTCCATTGCTTTGTGCATTCTCAATTTTAATTACACGTGCACCACATTCCACAAAAAACAATCCCGAAGATGGGCCAGCTAAAACGGAGGCCAATTCAATCACCAAGAGGTCTTTGAAAAACGTGTTGTGAGATAATGAAGATTCAATCATGTTAAAAAGGGTAACCAATTCCGAAATTCAAATTCCCTTGCCTCAATTTTTGGTATTGAATTACCCAACGATCGTTTGATGGAAACGAAGGATCGCGCATTTTGTATGCTAAGTCGAGACGAATAATGAAGAAATCGAAATTCAATCTCAATCCTGCACCAATGCCAACCGCAATTTCTTTGTAAAAACGATTGCTTTCAAATTCGGCCAATGGTCGTTGAATGTCTTTCTGACGAAGCCAAATATTTCCCGCATCAATGAATGCGGCCCCTTCAAACATTTTATAAATTTTTGCACGGTATTCAAAGTTCCATTCAAGTTTGATGTCGCCAATTTGATCGAAACGCACATTCGTTGGATTTTGATAAGCACCCGGACCCAAGGAACGCGCAATCCAAGCACGAATTCCGTTAGCTCCACCACCAAAAAAACTTTTCACAAATGGCATCACAGTGCTATTTCCGTATGGAATTCCCAATCCAACAAAACTTCGAAATGCAATCGACGAGGATCTTCCAACAAATCGATAATAGCGTAAATCACCATCTAAACGAACGAACTGCGAAAATGGTACACCAAAAACAATGTACTTATCATTATTAATCCCTGGGTTTTTGTAAAACTCCCGCGAGCCTCGCAACAATAAACCGGAACTTTCGAAATTTCCTTGGAAGAAAACGAAGTTCTTCATTTCTCCAATGCGCTGACTATTATACTGAAATCCATAACGCATCGAAGAAATAAGCTGACTTTGAAAACTATTTTTCAAAAAGAGGTTGTTCGATTTATCCAGCAAATCACCAAATTGATCGCTTAGATTTACGGTTACAAAGTTGATTTCGGAAGGGTTGAGGGTATGGGTAATGCGTGTTCCCGAATGGGCAGTATACCCATAAGCTAGGGTAAAAATACTCCGCTGATAATCTGGACGTTGCTGATAATTAAATGAAGCGGTGATGCTTGTTTGTTGCTTGCTCGAACCTAAAAACTTCATGAAATTGGGAATCTTTGGTAGTTTCAAGGAAACGATAGGACCAAATAAAAACGTGTTGAATGGTAAAAACTTTTGGATGGTTTGATAGTTTGCGTCAACATCAGAAATTATACGCTGAACCTCCACTGAACTGTTTAGGCGTATCTCAAATATCTCAAGTCCATGCAGTAGGTTGTTGTTTTGATAAATGACATCGAAAGCTACCCCTAAATCACCAGCTTTATTGGTTCCTTGCAACTGCTCTGTATGCGATTGCCTGTTTTTTGGACTAATCTGAATTTCACAATCTAACAATCCGATTGAATCGCCGGGTGTGGGTTTAAACTGAATATTGATGAATTTAAATGTTTTGAAATCGGCCAGTTTTCGATAAGTTAAATCTGCTTCTTTTTTACTGTATAAATCATTGTGATTGATCGTTATAGCCGATTTTATTGCACGGGGCCGGAAATTCAACACATCATCAGTGATATAAAAAATGTCATTAAAAAACAAGGTGTCTGTATGTTCTACACTATCACGACGCAAACTGAAATCGGCAAAAACATTGACATTGTTAATACGATATCGAGTGTGAGGAACGCTAACAGTGCTATCAACATAACCAGAAATTCGTTTCACGGGATTTTCAATTTCAATGCTGATGTCCACTTGATGTTTGCCCACCGAGCTATCCGCTTTATATGAAATGAAATTTTTCACAAAGGCGAAATATCCTTTATTCTTTAAAAATTCAGTAATCCGACTTCGCTCTAAATCGAGTTCATCGGTATTGTAATTGCTCCCGACTTTAAATAAACAGTTTGAAGTATCGCTGTATATAAGCGATGTAAGTGACTTATCTTCAAATTTATATTCAATATTTCGAATGGTGTATGCCGCTCCTTGATTTATGCTAAAAATGGCATTGCGCATTTGGGGTCTTCCTATTTGAAATCCAATCGAATCGCTTACTTGAGCGTTGAAATATCCATGATTCTTTAAATACAATTCAATCTGCTTACTCGATCGTCCGGCAAGCATTGTATCGAAAATTACGGGAGCTTCACCAACTTCTAAGCGCCATTTTGCCAAACTAATCGGTTCTTGGTTTTTTGGTTTTTTACCCTTCGCTTTTCGTTTCTCGTTGAGGATTTCTCTCTTTTTTAAACGTTTTTCGTATTTCTTTTGATATGTTTCTTGATTTACAGTATTGTAAACCCATAAATGAAACCGCCAAACGCCGAGAATTTTACGGTTTGTTTTTTGCCGCACATATCCCAATAATTCAGAGTCTGAAATTTTCGTTTTGTTTTTTAATAAGATGTTTTTATTGAGCAGATATTCACCTTTTTGAAGTCGGCGAGTTGGATTACAGCTAGTAAAAAGCACTATGAACAACAATATCGCTGAACAGATATTTATTCCAATGTGCAAGCTATATATAGAAAATCGCTGTTGCATTCGCTCTTTATGGTATTTTAGCAGGCCCAAAAATAAGGCTTTTACATGCTGAGCAAAAACCGTTTGCGCGATTTATCTCAATTGCACCAAAAGAAACACCGTGAGCAAGCGGGCCATTTTCTTGCCGAGGGTGCGAAAATCGTTCCTGAATTGTTGAATTCTAACTTTCCTGTGAACGAAATTTTTGCGCTTCAACCTTGGATTGATCGAAATCAAGCTGTGCTCTCGAAACGCGATATTCCGATATGTGCCATAACTCAACAAGACCTCGAGCGATTAAGTCAGCTGCAAACTCCGCAAGAAGTAATTGCGCTGTGTTCGAAACCCAACGATGAGCAAGTTCAGTTGAAAACGGGTGCTTTATATTTATTTTTAGATTCCATTCGAGATCCTGGTAATATGGGAACCATCATGCGTTTGGCCGATTGGTTTGGAGTCGATGCCGTTTATGCCAGCGACGATTGCGTTGAATGGACCAATCCCAAAGTGATTCAAGCAAGCATGGGTTCTTTTATTCGTATGCGCCCTCAATATGTTGATGCAGTTGGTTTTCTGCAAGAAACGAGTTTGAATTATCCCGTTTATGCTACCGATTTAGAAGGTGAAAATATCTATAAATCATCGTTTAAGCCCGAAGGAATGTTAATCATTAGTAACGAAGCGCATGGATTAAATCCCGAATTGGAAAACTGGGTGAGCAAGAAAATTCATATTCCAGCGGCTCCTAAAGAAGGAGGTATGGCCGAATCGCTTAATGCAGCCATTGCAGCAGCAGTTGTTTTGGGTGAATTTTACCGACAAAGAATGTTGTAAAATTTATAAATACAGCTAACTTTACTGCGATGTACAAGCGTTTCCTTCGTCCAATCCTTTTTCTTATTTCGCCCGAAAAAGCGCATCATATCTCGGTACTTTTGTTTCAAATTGTTTGTGCAATTCCGGGCATTGACGGATTGTTTCGTTGGTATTCAAAAGGCTTTCATCCCGAGTTGAGGTTCGATAAAAAAGGAATCCGTTTTCCTAATCGCGTTGGATTAGCCGCTGGATTCGATAAAAATGCATCGTTTTACAAATCATTCCAACACTTGGGTTTTGGTTTTATTGAAGTGGGCACGGTAACTCCATTAGCTCAACCTGGAAATCCTCAGCCGCGTTTGTTCCGATTGCCCAACGACGAAGCATTGATTAATAGGATGGGTTTCAATAATGATGGTGTTGATGCCATGATTCAGAAACTTAAAAATCGGCCACACGGATTGATTATAGGAGGAAACATTGGAAAAAACAAAGACACTTCAAGTGCTGATGCTATCAATGATTATTTGATTTGCTTTCGGGCTTTGTATCCGTATGTCGATTACTTTGCGGTAAATGTAAGTTCGCCAAATACTCCAGGTCTCAGAGCTTTGCAGGAGAAAGAGCCATTAAGGGATTTGCTTAAAGCCATTCAAGAAGAAGCACGACATGTAAAATCAACGCAACCCATCTTACTTAAAATTGCACCCGATTTAAATCAATCAGAATTAGATGATATAATTGAAATTGTTAGTGATTGCGAATTATCAGGTGTCATTGCTACTAATACAACTATTTCGCGAAGTCACTTGCAAACAACTAGTAAAACGCTCGAAGAAATTGGTGCAGGTGGGTTAAGTGGAAAGCCCGTTCGAAACCGTTCAACGGAAGTGATTCGTTATTTACGCGAACATTTGGGTTCCGAATATTTAATTATGGGAGTGGGAGGGATCCATTCTGCTGAAGATGCCCTTGAGAAAATAGATGCAGGCGCTGATGTTATTCAGCTTTACACAGGTTTTATTTACGAAGGACCTAAATTGATAAGAGAAATTAATCAACACATTGCAAAGCACGATTTATGATTCACATAACTGAATGCCCACGCGATGCTATGCAAGGGATCCATACATTTATTCCGAGCACTGAAAAAGTACGTTACCTACAACAGCTTCTGGCGGTTGGATTTCCAATTCTTGATGCAGGAAGTTTTGTCTCTGCCAAAGCAATTCCTCAATTGTCGGATACTTCCGAAGTCTTCGATCAGCTCGATCTTAGTTCAACGTCAACCAAAATACTAGCAATAGTTGCAAATAAGCGCGGTGCTGAAGATGCGGCCAATCATGAAAAGGTTCATTTTTTAGGATTTCCGTTTTCTGTATCCGAAACATTTCAGCAAAGAAATACCCATGCTTCCATTGCAGAGTCATTGGATCGTGTTGATGAAATACTGGAGATTTGCAGTAAAGAAAATAAGGAGTTGCTCGTATATCTTTCCATGGCTTTTGGAAATCCATACGGTGATGAATGGTCGGCAGATCTTGTTGCTCATTGGGCAACAACCCTCGAAATGCGTGGAGTGAAGCACCTTTCTCTTGCCGATACAACAGGCATCTCGAACCCGGAAAGTATCTCCAATTTATTTCAGACCATTTTGCCAACTCTCAATGGCGCATCACTTTCTGCTCATCTTCATACACTTCCTGGCAATGTTGGTAAGAAAGCCGAGGCTGCATACAAAGCAGGTTGCTTTCGTTTTGATACCGCATTAAAAGGTTTTGGTGGTTGTCCTATGGCAAGCGATTCCCTCACAGGAAACATGGCTACAGAAGAACTTCTCGCATGGGCAAATGCTCATGGCATTGAAACTGGCTTAAACATGGATGCTTTGCTTGAAGCAGAAAAAATTGCCAACACACTATTTAATCATTATCAATAATCAATAGTATGATTCACCGAATAGTAATCCTCGTTTTTTTACTCGTAAGTACATCTATTATCGCTCAAGATAATAAATCCATTTACCATGAAAATCAGATTTTTGTAAAAATAAAAGAACATTTTCCTTTAAATGAATCTTTGACTCCATCTCAAGCAGTTTCGGATTTATTTGAATCGTATCGAGCTTCGTTCCAAGTGAGTCAAATTCAATCCTCTTTCTGGTTTTCAAAATCTTCGCTGAACCGAATTGTCCGGGTGCAATTATCTCCTAATCAAAATCTGGATGAGGTGATTCGAATATTATCAGCAAGTGCTCATGTTGAATTCGCAGAAAAAATACCCGTGTCAAAACATTATCTCACACCAAACGATTTGGGTTCTAACACTACTGCAACGGGCGGACAGTGGTATTTGTATAAGATAAAAGCCCCACAAGCTTGGGATATTCAAACAGGAAATGCTGCTATTAAAGTTGCCATTGTAGACGATGCAATGCAGATTTCGCACAGCGATTTGCAAGGAATGACACTTTCGGGATTTGATATAGCTGATAACGATCCAGATGTTAATCCACCTTCAGCAGCTTGGGATCACGGGACGCATATTGGTGGCTTGATTGGAGCAAATACAAACAACGGATCGGGAATGGCTTCACTTGCTTTTGGTGTTAAATTATTGCCAGTAAAAATCACAAGCGATAATTCTCCCGATGTATTGATTTCAGAATATGAAGGTGTTGCCTTTGCTGTTAGTCAAGGAGCAAGAGTCATTAACATGAGTTGGGGAGCGCCTGTTCCTTCTCAAACAGGACTTGCTGTAATCAATGATGCATACAATTCGGGTGTTGTTTTGGTTGCAGCTGCAGGTAATGATGGTAATTCGAATGTGAATTATCCAGCAGGTTATCAAGGTGTTATAAGTGTTGGAGCAACAAATAATATTGATGTTCGTGCCTCGTTTTCGAATTATGGTTCTTCAGTCGATATTTCTGCACCTGGATTCCAAATGTGGTCATTGGCTCCCAACAATGGAACGGCATTAAAAAACGGAACATCCTTTGCGGCTCCCTTGGTTTCTGCTGCAGCTGCACTTTTACTTTCTGCAAACCCATCCTTGAGTCCTTCCGAAGTGGAATCGTGTTTACTTGCTTCTGCCGATAATATCGACATATTTAATCCCAACTACATAGGTTTATTAGGTGCTGGACGATTAAACGTTCAACAGGCACTTGCTTGCTTATCGACCCAAACAGCTCAATACAATGCTTGGTTAAGTAATATTATTTCACCATCTTTAAGTACTTGCGATAATCAAGTTTCTCCATTTATTCGGATTGTAAATGCCGGACTTGATACCATTCAAAGCCTTACCATTACAAGTAAAATTGATAATGGCTTTACCTATACAGAACACTGGACAGGACAAATTCTCCCTGGTTTATCTCAAAATATTTTACTTCAAGCTTCTGTTCTTGATGCAGGAAGTCATACAGTTCAAGTAAGTGTTTTAGGTACCATCAATGGAGCATTTCAGGATGCATTCATGGCAAACAATTTTTTGTATTACACCTTTCATATCAACAATACAATTGGT
>JBBALS010000075.1:0-7988 GCA_040402915.1 Flavobacteriales bacterium | reverse complement strand
ATCAGGAAGTGATTTATCAACAAGGTTTTTCCTGGCCTTCCGGATGTTTTGGCAAGCTTAGCGCGGCGAGTAATCATATTGATTAACGAACTCTTTCCCACATTGGATCGCCCAATAAATGCGTATTCTGGCAAACGTGGAGCCGGACATTTGGCAACGTCACTATTGCTTATTACAAATTCTGCAGTACTAATTTCCATGTTGTAAATTCTTAATCTTCAATTTTCTAGTGTTTATCGCAATGTCAATTTCTGCAGAGGTATAAGGTGGAATAGCTGCAATTAATTTTTGGGTTTGTGGTGAAGTTGGGCTTTCAAAAACAGAACTTCCAATTTCTTCTACTTTACCATGATGTAAAACGAGAATTCGATCGGCGAAATTCTTTAATACGCGAAGATCGTGCGAAATAAACACACACGTGAATCCGATATCCTTTTTTAATTTTTGAATTAGGTTTAATATAGTGTTTTGACTGGTATTATCGAGCGCCGAAACAGCTTCGTCAAAAACAATGATTTCTGGATTTGAAGCCAAAGCCCTTGCTATGGCGATTCGCTGTCTTTGCCCACCCGAAAAAGCGTGTGGTTGTCGATAAAAATGCTCTTTTTCTAATCCAACAAGTTCTAATAATCCCAGCGCTTTCTGCTTTCGTTCTTCCTGAGAATTGTACAAGGAATGAACACGCGTAGGCTCCATAATCGTATCTCCGATGCTCATTAATGGATTCAAGGACGCGAAAGGATCTTGGAAAACGATTTGGATTTTTTGTCGTGTTTTTTTTAATAAGGCAGGATTTAACCCGATTAAATTTTCACCATGAAAAAGAACATTCCCTGAATCGGCTTCTATTAACTGAAGAATGATTCGGGCAAGAGTTGTTTTCCCACTTCCAGATTCTCCAACAATCCCAAGTGTTTCGGAAGAAAAGACATCGAAACTCACATTGTCCAAAGCAAGTATCTTCTGCTTGTTACGAGTAAAAAGACGGGTCTCTGTTGTGAAGTTCTTAGATATGTTTTGAATACTTAAAATCGGATTCCGATTGATCGTATTGGTCTCTATGGAAGGAAGTTTAATCGACTCATTAAATAATGTTTTATCAGAATCCTGTTGATTCCTTAGCACGATTTCACTGATGTCATTTTCCACGATTTCGCCTTCTTTGAAAACCAGAATTCGCTCAACTAAACCTGCCAATATTCCTGGATTGTGGGTAATAAATAGCAAGCTCATTTGTTGTTTCGTTTGAATGGATTCGATTAGCTGGATGATTTCTTGTTGAACAGAAGCATCCAAGGAAGTTGTTGCTTCGTCGGCAATTAATATGCGTGGATTCCCAGATAGTGCCATCGCAATCATTATGCGCTGCTTTTGTCCACCCGAAAGCTGATGAGGATACGCGTTAAAAAACCGTTGGGTGTCAGAAAGCTGAACAACCTCAAGAAGTTCATGTGTTTTGGCAATAGATTCAACCCGAGAAAATTTACCACTTGCCGAGATGCTTTCCATGATTTGCTTCCCACATTTCATCAATGGATTTAAAGAGGTAGCAGGTTCTTGAAAGACAATTCCGAAGTCGTTTGCACGAATGCCTTTTCGTTCTTTTTCTGGAATTTCAAGGATGTTTATAAACTTACCTTCGCGGTTGGTGTAAATTATTTCACCTGAAATCGAAACGTTTTTTTGTTGCGGAAAAAGCCCTAAAAGGAGAAGTGCGGTTAATGATTTTCCAGAGCCCGACTCGCCAAGAACGCCTAAAGATTCGGATTGATGAATTTGAAATGAAACATTTTTTAGAGCTTCAAAAGTGGAATGCTCGGATTTAAATGTCACACATAGATTTCGAATTTCTAAAATGACCGAATTCACTGAACGAGAGAATCTTGTTGAGCAGAAAGGCGTTCGCGGTAGATGGAAAGAGAAAACTGCCCAAAATCGGCGAATTCGCTTTCGTCAACCATTTCAATAACGCAGTTTGGAGAGTTAATAGTAGATTTTGTTTTCCAAACCAGATACCCAGCATCTTTATCAAAGGCACCATATTTTTCATTGAAAAAATCGCGGAACCCCGAAATCATTTTAAGGCCCTCTTTGTTTTCGTCGAACGAAGATTCAACAAGAATTTCAAACACCTTCCCACTTTCGAAACCATATCGAACCACATACGAACCGGACTCTCCAATAGAACCTTCGTAAGAACGCATCGAGTTATTTGATTCATCGCTAGGCGCTGAGCCCTCGGCGTTTTCAACTTGATCCATGTTATCGCCAATATTCACTCCGCGAAAAACGCCATCGTCATTTTTCATAAACGCTGCGAATAACTCACCATGTTTTTCAAGCCGCCCATTACAAGAACTCATGAAAATGGCAAGTGCAAAAATAGAGAATCTAAATGCCGACATACGAATTGATAGGAAGCAGCAAGTTAGTATAAATAGTCTTTTTATGCACATGATTTAACGTTGATATTCAACAGTAACTTGTGCATCCACTTTCTGCATACTCATTTTCAAGAAAACCTGAACCAATGTGGAAACATCCGCTTCACAGTATTTCTGAATAGCAGAAAGGTTTTTGTCGACATACCATGTTTTAGCAACCATACTTCCATCCATATTGTTTTTAGGAGAAGGCAATCCAAAGCAATAAGCCAAAAGTTCGAGCGAGGTGTAATGCTTATAATCACCAAACTTCCAAAGTTCTAGGGTGTCGAAGTGTTGAACTTCCCAAGGTTTTTTTCCGGCATTATCAAGAATTTTTGGAAGAGTAATATTGTTCATGAGCATCCTTCTCGAAAGATAAGGAAAGTCGAATTCCTTTCCATTGTGCGCACACAAGCGGAGCTGTTTGGATTTGTGCTTGGTTAGAAAATTTGAGAAGTTTTGTAGAATCGTGTGTTCGTTTTCACTAGCGAAACTGCGAATGTCTATGCGTACATCATTTGAATCTGGCTTAGATCGAATCCGTCCAAATGATATACAAATTACGCGACCGAATTCAGCGTAAATACCAGCCCTTTCGTAAGTTTCATCAGGGTTTCTTTCCTCTCTGAAAAGCGACACCGATTTTTTTCTCCAGAGGCGTTGCTCAATTTCGGGCGCCGATTCCAAATTTGAATAAGCAGGTATTGTTTCGATATCTAAAAATAGGATATCGTTTAGAGGAAAATCTCTAAGCATAATGGATAAAATTAATAACAGAAAAATAGAATAACTAGATAATGAGTACTCCCTTTTTGAATATAACAGGGATAGAAGTAAAAAACTCCTCGCTAATTGTGCCAGGAAGAAAAACAAACTTCTTGTCGTACATTATTTTGTCGATGTAAAAGCTAACCCAATATTCGTTGTTTAACACAAACAAATCTTCCATAATGGGTTCAATCTTAGCAAAATCTAATGGTTCAACCGTATTAAGAGAATGCCGAAGAACCGAGGTTTTAATCGGCTCGTCGTTAATTTGTCCATATCCAGTAGAGCTCACCAACACACCTTCGAGTAACTCTGCTTTTAAGTTAAGAAGATAAACGTTCCAAATGAAACCATCTTCACCTTCTTCACGAATAATGGCAACTCCTACATCGGTTACTTCGGGTGTGTGAATGTCTTTAATCATCTTTTAATATGCCGCAAATATAAGTGAAGCATCTATGTTGAATGTGTAACCTTCAATTACTTTTATCCGTTCCATTGTTGAAAACTTTGTTAATTACTTGTTTAACTAAAAAATAGTCAATACTTTAGCATCACCAATAAAAAATTAAAAGCATGAAAAACACCCTTACATTTTGTATTCAGGTCTTTATTTTAGCTTTATTTATTTCCATTTCTGTATCTGCTCAGGAGCGATTTGTATTGGAAAATCCAGGAAAGCTATTTAAAAAACAAGACCATCGCCAAGCACCAGTATTAAAAACGAAATACTTTTTCAGCGTTGGTGAATTAAGTGGAAGAGAATACCTCAAGCAACAAGATTTATTTGATTTAAAAGGAGGACTAAAATCGAGTGGTCTTTTTTCGGAAGACGGAAGTAAAATGGGTGATATGCGCTATACATTTGATGCAACGGGGAAACTATCGAAATCAGAACTTAAGTATACAGGTAAGAATTTAAAGGAGATTACCTCGTTCAACGAATCTGGAAAACCTGTTAAAATTGAAAAAATGAGCAAAACAGATTCTTTAATTGGATCCACCGTTTTTGTTTACAGTTCAACGGGCCAATTGAAAGAAGAGCAACATTTCCGTGGCGATAAGTTAATTGGAAAAGATGTAAGCGATGATGATTTCAACGAGGCGGGACGAGTCATCCAAACCTGCCATTATAAAATGGATAGTTTGGGTGCACGCATTCCGCAAAACGCACAAATGATAATTACCGAATACGATAACGATGGCCTGGTTCTTCAGCGCACTGTTTACAATAACAAAGAAAAAAGAAAGATGTTAAGTTGGGTGTATTTTAAATACCAGCTCGATAACGATTACAAGGTTATAAAGCAAACTGGGTTTAACGAAGAGCAACAAGAGATTTATAGAAATGAGCTTTCCTATACAGATAGTTCAATTACGAGCAACGATTTTAAAATGTGTTCTTGTCCCGAAAAAACAATCAATAAAACGGGAAGCAAAATTTTAGTTTTCAATAAATTTGGAGAGAAGACATCCGAAAAAACATTCAATGCATCAGGAGAAATTCAAAAAACGGCCACTTGGAAATACGATGATTTCGGAAATTTAATAGAACAACAAGTAGTAAAAGCAAACGATGCGAATAAGTTAATTAAGTCTAAAAGCATTTTTGAATATCAACCGGATCAAGCCCAAACCGCAAGAAAGACTACAAAGTAAAAAACAAAAAACCCCGATTAATCGGGGTTTTTTGTTTTTAGTTCTTAATGATTCGCTTCGATTGCCAGGAGTTACCAGAAAATACCTGAATAAAATACATTCCGCTTGGCAAGAAACCTGCGTTTATGTTTGCCGAAATAGATTTTGGAGATTCAGATAACACAACCTTGCCTTGCATATCAATAATTTTGACTAAATCAAATGTGCTTGAACTCGAAAGGTTTATAATTCCATTTGTCGGATTGGGAGCAACACTAAATGAAGGATTTGAGACATCGGAAATTCCTAATTGAACATCGCATCCAAGTTGATTTGCTAAAAATGGAGTTACTGCTAAAAAAACAGAATCCATATATACAATCGAAGTTACAAAAGGCACGTGTCCTTGACCTTGCCAAGTATAAAACTCATTTAAAACACCAACATTTTCTTGCCTTGCCGCAACAGAGCTACTTCCATCAACCACAAAAATGGGGAAACCAATAACACTTATTATAGAAGAGCCGTAAGGAACAACGTCGTCGTTTGTTCCATGCATGGAGATGCAGGGAATGTCTCCTGCTTTAATCCAGGATGTGTCTTTAATTGCCCCACATAAATTAACTACGGCTTTTACTTTGGAAGAATAACCATCGTTTCCGCTTAAACCTTCAATTCCACCAAAGGCAACTGGATCAACACCAGCAGGAATTTCAGAAACCTCATCAAGGTAGGCGAGATGCAAGGCCATGAATGCCCCAGCAGAAACGCCTGCTGCAAATATATTAGCGGTATCAATTCGAAAAGTATTGCTGGTTGCACGGTCTTTTCGGAAGTAGCGAATGGCGGCACGCATATCGGTTGTGGCACGATAAACGGTTTCGGTTGCTGTGGTTGCGTTGGGAATAAATCCCTCAAATCCCAATCGGTAATTGATGGATGCGCAAACGTATCCGAGTCGAGAATACTTATTACAAAGTGTTACAATATCCGAACTTGATTTGTTACCACTAATAAAAGAACCGCCATGAGCAAAAACAATTAAAGGGCGTTCGGTAAAAACGTCACCCTGTGGCTCGTATACATCCAGCGTTAAGTTCTCCGTTGTTCCACTATACGTGAGGGCTGAGCCATATTGAAGGTCTGAAGTAGTTGTAACCGCCGGAAAAACTTCTTCAAGGAAACGGTTGTTGTTACAATCGTATTGAGCATTTACATGTGTTGCAAATGAGCTAAATATGATTGAAAAAAGGGTGCTTTTTATGTAAAATTTATTCATGAAATATAAATTAGACGGTTAATTCAGCGGTACTCAAAGCAACAACATCTTGAATTTCTGGAACGGCAAATCGAATGGCTTCCGTTACTCCTGCTTTAAGTGTCATTGCACTCATCGAACAGGAACTGCATGCTCCATGAAAACGAACCATCGCAACCATTGCATCCGTAATATCTTCCACTGAAACATTGCCGCCGTCGGCTTCGAGGTAAGGCCGAATGGAATCGATTGCGCTTTCGACTTTGTTGATGAGGATTTGTTTTTCTTCTGCAAGCATGATCATAAAACGATAGAATTCAAATATACACTAATTGCATTCGAAATCTTAGTGAGTGGAAGCATTTTGAATGGCCACTTGTTGTGCCACATTTTTTGCCAATTCGAGAAATGCATTTGCAACAGGCGTGTTTTCTTGCAAACCAGCAGGTCGACCACTATCGCCGGCCTCGCGAATACTTTGCACCAAGGGAATTTGCCCGAGAAGGGGAACACCCAATTTTTCAGCAAGATTTTTGGCTCCGTCTTTCCCGAAAATGTAGTATTTATTATCAGGCAATTCGGCGGGTGTGAAGTACGACATGTTTTCAACCACACCTAAAACAGGTACGTTGATGTTAGGTAACTGAAACATTGCTACGCCCTTTTCTGCATCGGCTAATGCAACTCGTTGAGGTGTACTAACAATGACCGCACCTGTAAGCGGAATGCCACTAACGAGTGTTAAATGGATGTCGCCGGTTCCGGGAGGAAGATCAATGATGAGGTAATCTAATTCGCCCCAATCAGCATCTCTAAAAAGCTGGGTCAATGCTTTGGATGCCATTGGTCCACGCCAAACAATCGCTTGCGAAGTATCAGCAAAGAATCCAATCGACAAAAGTTTAATACCATAACTTTCAACTGGAACCATCATTTGCTCGCCATTCACCATTCGAACCAATGGTTTTTCATCCACAACGTCAAACATGATTGGGATAGAAGGCCCGTAAATATCGGCATCAACCAGACCAACCCGCGCACCGAGGTCGGCGAGCGAAACCGCTAAATTTGCTGCGATAGTAGATTTTCCAACACCACCTTTTCCCGAAGCAACGGCAATAATATTTTTCACTTTTGGAAGTAGGGGACGATCATCGCTTCGCTTCGTTGTCACATTTGCAGTCATGTTTACGGTAACTTCTGCTTCAGAATCAACTAGATGAATAATTGCATTAACACAAGCATTGTGAATGAGTTCTTTAAGCGGACAAGCAGGTGTTGTTAGAACAACGGTGAAGGAAACTTTTTTCCCATCAACCGCAACATCTTGAATCATGTTAAGTGTAACCAGATCTTTCTTTAAATCGGGTTCCATCACATTGCTTAGCGCATCGAGAACTTGTTGAGTGGTAATCATACTTTTATTTTGGAAGGGCAAATCTAGGTATTAATTGAACGGATTATAATTGAATGTAAAATCTTATCTGAGCTCAATAAGTTTGAATGAATCGATATAAAACGCATTTAATTTATTGCCAATAATTCCATTCGATATAAGTGGAATCCTTTTGACCAATAATCCTGAACGATTTCTATAAGTGCAAATCCTTGTTTTTCATAAAATTGATAAACCAATTGGGAGGTCCGAACGGCAATTTTGCGAATATTTTTAGTGTTCTTAATTTGGGTAATTCTATAATTAAGTAGGATTCGTCCAATTGATTTGCCTTGAAAATTGGGATGAACAATATCCCAGCAAATGATTCCTGTTGATTTATCTTCCGAGAGATTGTAACCTCCACAGCCCACAATTTCTTTGTTTATTGATATAACATAATATTGTTCTCGTTCATTTTCTAAAAAATAAATCAGGTCGTCCTCCTCTTCTGATGAGAAAT
>JBBALS010000074.1:6024-8062 GCA_040402915.1 Flavobacteriales bacterium | reverse complement strand
GCCTCCCGGGAGACCTGAAAAGCCGCTTTCATTGGTAGCATCAGTATTGGGGCTTATCCAGTATTGTGCGCCAGTTGTTTTCATCTTTCCCCCAGCAACAGCTTGTCCACCTAAATAGTCCGTTAGCGATGTCCATTCGGCATCTGTGGGTTCGTGCCAACCCGTTGGGCATACATGGCGAGGGTCGGCTACTGCATACCAATTATACAGTTTACCATACGGGCAATCATATTGGCTATCGTTAGTGTAAGAAGCCCAAGCACCTGTTGTTAAGCCGGCCCACTGTGTATTATCGGTTATATTAGCTATTGCATTTCCATTACGGTAAATGGTTGTTTTTAAGTTTTCGGCCATCCATTCTTGTGTGCCAATGACAATCGTTTTATACACATTGCCCTGCTGGTCCGTCATGCTGCCATAAGTTTTTGCTGGATTGTGCACGTTGATTGCACCGCAGGTATGCTGGGTTATTCCTGTTTGTCCGCCAGCGTTGTTGTTTGCAGCACTAATGCCGGGGATAATGTAGGATTGGTTTCCAATAAATAAAGTATCGCCTGAACTCGAAACCGAACTGCTTGTGCTGTTGGAATATAAAGCATACGGCACACTCAGCAATTGCGATGTGTTGGTGATGGTATAGTTATTTCCACCGTTGGGATCGGTTTCAGTTTTTACGAAAAAGGGCCCATTTGCCCAATTTATGTTGGCAAAGTTTCCGCTCAATAATGTTCCGCCACCAATTTCCAAAGTAGCCAGACCGTTTGCATTGGTTTGAGGTGTATGCGTTTCGGCAAAAACTGCACTTCCACTTGCGCTTCCCTGCAAGATGGAAATTTTAATGCCCACTGTTTGTCCAACCAACAACTCATTGATGGAATTACGAATGACTGTTTGGTATGAAAACTTTTGGGGGGCCTGAGCTTGAATGCTCAATGCTAAAAGTAGGGAGGCGAATAGAAAGGAGAATTTTTTCATGAGAAAGAAATTGGGATGAAAAATGATTTGAAAATTTGAAAATTTGGAGATTTGAAGATGAGGCTATGTGCTGATGAATAAGATGTGCTAATGTGCTAATTGGGTTGATTTGAAGATTTGAAAAATTTGAAAATTTGAAGATGAGGTTATGTGCTGATGTGTTCGATGTGCTGATGTGCTAATTGGGTTGATTTGAAAATTTGAAAATTTGGAGATTTGAAGATGAGGCTATATGCTGATGTTATGGATATGCTGATGTGCTGATATTTATATTTAGCTTATTGGAAGAAACTTCAGAACAAAATATTATTATCTACATGCCACTTTGTGCTCTCTTGGTAGAGAAACCATATAGTGGCAAGTAGGCAGGGGGATAGAGGTCGGAAAATGCCAAGTTGTAAACTTTTTTCAGGACATGCCACTTGAAAAACCACTGGCATCCTGGGGATTCATCCCCAGGTTCCTAGTAAGCTCTTACAACCCGAAAACTCTTAACAACTTCCTTTTCTTTGGAAACTGAAAGTGTATAGGTTCCAACGGAAAAAGCATCCAAGGAAATGATTGTGGCTGGGTTAAGTTTATCTTGCGCAAAAACCAAACGGCCCGTTGCATCAAACAAACTGCATGAATACGATTCGATTCTATCCAAGGCAATGTTGAGGGTAATTTGTCCTTGTGTTGGATTGGGGAAAACGCTTAAATCAATTTCGGGATGTTCAATTCCAGTAATAACATCAACAGTATAGGGTTGTTGAACACCTTGATTGATGCTTCCATTATCGCCTTCGGCTGAAGTGTAAACCACTTGTCCAATGGAATACGAAACACTTCCTGTTGCAGAACTGGCATTGCCTCCCGTGCTTACCGTGTTACTTTGTCCAAATACACAGGCATTACTTGCTAGCAATGCAACTATCGAAAATAAATAGGTCTTTTTCATTCTTCAAATATAAAAGAAGTTTATTGAATTACACTTTAAGTAGATATAAAAATCACTGTTTCACAAATCGGGTTTGAAGCATTCCATTCTTTCCTTTGATACGAATGAAATAAACACCCGCAG
>JBBALS010000074.1:0-5924 GCA_040402915.1 Flavobacteriales bacterium | reverse complement strand
CGGGTTTGAAGCATTCCATTCTTTCCTTTGATACGAATGAAATAAACACCCGCAGACAAGCTATGAATATCTAATTGATTATAGGCTGCAGTGCATTCAAAAGCCATACAGATTTTTCCTTGTGCATCGATGATTTCCGCTTGAGAATAGCCTGAAGCAATTCCTTTTAAAACACAGGTAATCTGATTACTCGCAGGATTGGGAAAAACATCCAATTTCACATCATTAACAAGGGGAATTTGAGAAACATTTAAACTTCGGATGTTGATTTTATCGATGTATAAAGCTTGTCCATAATGACCACGATTTTCAAACGCAATAATTACATCACTCAAACCATTTACATTCCATAAAAACAACGAATCTCCTCGCCATTGAGATGCTGTGGGAACAAATCGATCGGATGTAAAATCAGGTGCTGTTGCCAACTCATCGCCGCCTTTCACATACGATTCACTGAACGATTGCGCGCAATCGGTCGAAACCAAAACCGCCAAGGTATCGGAATAATTATCGGCATATTGCGCATAAGCCACATCAAATGAAACCATAACACCATCGGCATTCGAAAAATCGAGTTTCTTGGTTAAAATACGGTCGCGACTACCCGCTGCATCGATATAATAATTATCGAAAAGCGCACATGAATTCCCTTGCGAATAACTGCTTGCCAAATCGCTTACAACCCAATTATTTCCGTCATTACCCAAATCCATGTATTTCCAATCGGCGGGCAAACTGCCAACTTCAAAATCTTCCACAAGTGGAATTGAACCGGGCAAGGCAGCTGCGATGAATTGTGTTTTCGTGATTGAATAACTCTGCCCATTTTGAGAAACCGTAAGCGTCACTTCGTATGTTCCCGATTGCGCATACGTAACTTTTGGGGCAAGTTGAGAAGATGTGGCTGGATTGGCTCCCGGAAAACTCCAAAGCAAGGTCGCTGATGAATCGCACACCGAATGGTTCACAAACCAAACGGTGTCGCCGGGACAAGTAAAAGTTTTAAAATCGGCAGAGAAATCGGGAACCACAGAAGAACTTTCGACCAGATCGGTTTCCCAAATTCCTAGTTGCCAGGTACCCAAACGCAATTTATTTTTTTGATAAAAAGGCATCAAGCGCAATGGATACATCGATGCAGGAAGTCCCGAGCCGACAACTTGCCAATCGCTCAAATTCAATGAACGATAGTATACCGCATTGTTTCGGGTTGCAATGTAAACTCCACCATTGGTTCCAGCTTGATGGGCAATCGATTTTATGGACAATCCATTCAGTGCAGCGGTGGTTAAATTGCTCCATGTTTGTCCACCGTTTTGTGATGTATACACTTTATTTCCGTTGGTTCCGGCGGTGTATCCTAGCCATAATTCTTGCGCATTGGTATGACTCAAACTGAAGTATAATTCCCTTCTGTTTTGGGGCAAGGTAACTTCCGCAAACGTGATTCCCCCATCGGTCGTTTTCCATAATTTGGAGATGTTTGAAACTACCTGCTGCACATAGAAAACAAGCGGATCTGCGTGACTTTGCTCAATCCAATAAACCGAAGAAGCGGTGTTGTTTCCAAACGTAAACAAGGGACCAAAGGATGAACCTCCATCGGTACTTTTGTACAATACATTTTCTTTTCCCATGTATGCAACATTCCAATAGTTCCAATCGAAAAGAATGCGTGAACTGGCATTGTCGTAATAACTTTCATTCGGAGAAAGCGACATGGAAAACGAACCCACATTCTCGTCTTGTAAAACGGGAATTTTTCTTCCTCCAATATCCGAGAAATACGTCTTGCGTTCGGGACTGTAATTTATGTAACCCGTTGCAGCTTCGCCTCCTCCAATTGCCAAGAATAGGCCTGTGTCGAACGTTGCAGAATATGCCGCATTTCCATTATGATAGCGACCTCCAACAATGATATCATCGTTCCAACCTTGATCGAGTCCCCAGAAATTGGACGCATACACTCCACTCGTTTTTGACTCATGAGAAGTGCACCAATCGGTGGAATAATTGATTCCTCCGTCGCTGCTAAACCAAAACTCTTCAGTCGTTGGTGATGTTTTATACACCTTGAATTCTTGCAAATCGACATGCATCAATGGCAATCCACCAACATAGCCTCCAACAGGCAAATAACTTGCGCCGCCATCGTTGCTTCGCCATAGATTCAATCCGCCAATGAGCAAGTTTTGTTCATTCAATTGAGAACAGGCAAATGCGGTGTTATAGTATATCTGATCGTACGTGCTACTAAATCCATCAAAATCCATGAGGTTAGGATGCGTAGCTAAATTGTATGGCATTCCCATTAGATTGTGCGGGAACGTCCAGTTTTCACCAACATCGGCACTTGAATAAACACCAATAGTTCCTCGCAATTGCAAGGTGGCATTGGTTTGACTAGAGCCCACTAACAAGACATACACACGATTCGGATTCGCTTGTGTAACAGCAATTCTACCTCCGCGCGTTTCGACAAGTCCCGCATCAGCAGCTGGAACCGTAAACCAGCCATTGGGTTTCACTTGAAACGTTAATCCCAAATCAGTCGATTTGAAAAATTCGGCAACCTTTGAAACGCTATTGTATTGAAGCGCATAGACAATTTGTGGATTTCCGGGCATAAACTCCACTGACATCGATTCGCCCGAAAATACTTGCGACCAATTTTGGCCATTGTCCGAACTTCGATACAAACCAATGTTTGTTGCGGCAAAAATAATTTGAGGATTTATTGGATTGAAATTGAATTGATATACACTCACATTCAACGCTTGAAATGCAGCATTTCCAGTAATCGCCCAGGTTTGTCCTCCGTCATTACTGCGCCAAATATCATTCGCAGCAGAAAAAACAATGGTGTTTTCGTTTGATGGGTCAATGGAAATGGCCGAAACATCTTCAATTACCTGGTTGCCCGTTACATATTGCCAATTTTGACCTTGGTCGATTGTTTTGTAAACACCACCACATTCAGTTCCGCAGAACAAAACATTTGGATTTGTCATGGACCGATCGATGCAATACACATTGGCATGTTCCGATATTTTTGCATTCGAATCGGTTGTTGCATATTTCCCAGCTCGATGCACTATAGGACCTAAAAAACTCCAGGTATTACTTCGTTGCGATTGCAGATTTTGGGAAGCATTTGCCATCAATAGACGTTCATCAGCCGAAGGGAAATAAATTGTACCATCGTCATTTAAAAATTGCGAAACGTAACGTCGCCAGCGTTTATAATAACGTGTGTAATTGTTTTGTTTGAAAGGATGTTCTTTGTAATACGCTTTAAACGAACGATCTACTTCCAAGACGTTCGGATTTTCGCGATACATTTCTTTTGCCCAATTGGGGATGGAAGGATCTTGGGGATTTATTTGAGGTTCAAATTTTTGAGAGAAGGAAGCACTAGCTATAAATAGGAAACAAAGTGTTCGAAGTATATGAAATCGCATCGCGTTTTTTTTCGCAAATTAGGGACTATATGATAATTTTGCTAAAATTTTCGGGCATAAAAAAAGCCGCCCGAAAGCAGCTTTTTAAAAATTCTGGAATTTAATTTCCAAATAAATAGGTGTTTAATTGATCAATACTTGAACTAAATGCAAAACCATTGTTTACCATATAGAAATTGTTTTTATCGACCACTCTGTTATATGCATATCGTGCAATTTCTAATCGGCTATCTTCAAAATTCATTTGTTTCATAATTTGTCGGTCTTGATCGGATGTAACCCAATGACTTGAAAGAATTTGCTTTGCAACTGTTAAGCGAGTTGATTCGAAATTTTGATGACGAATCGTTGACAATGCGAAAGCAAAATCGCTCTGATTCATTGGAAAAGAAGAAGAATTCGGAGAGCAATTAGTTGGTTGAAAGTAATTGTTTGAGGTACAGGGTTGATGCTTTACTTTCAATTAATTACTGTGTTTTTTGGGATTCGAATCCTTGAGTGTTTACCAGTTGGCATTCTCTCTATTGATTGGATTCAGCAGTGTTATTTGGTTCGAATTCGAATTTATTCCGAAGAATTTTCTCGCATTAACCGTTTAAAATAATTGCAGCATAATTCGACCAACTCAATTGATCGGCAAAGGTTTTCACCTTGTTTGCTGGAATCGGATTTTCAATGAATCGTTCTAAAGTATTGGCCATACTTTGCACATCGGCGGCTTCGGCTAAATACCCATTTTCGCCATCCACAATGGCATTGGCAAAATGTCCAACGCGTGAGGCAAGAATGGGTTTTTGAAAATTGTAAGCGATTGACTCAACGCCCGAGGGTGTCGCGTATTCGTAAAAATTCACCACGGCATCGCTCACTTGAAAATAGCGGTTCACTTCTTCGTTGGGGATGAATTTATTGACAACAACCACTTGTTTTTTAATGCCCAATTGAGCAATTAATTCGAGCGGTTGGTAATCTCGTTCTTGGTCTTTACTGCGAATGAAAATGGATTTCAGTAAACGAAACAAAGTTGTTTGAATGCGAACGCGTGTGCTGTTTTTGTCGACAGTATCCCAAAACGATTCTCCCACAATGAGCAAACTTGCGTCGGGATGCGCTTTCGCAATCTTTGCAAACGATTCAATGGCATAATGCAAGCCTTTGTATTTGCGAATAAATCCAAAAAACAAGAAAACCGTTTTGCCTAAACCCCATTCCTTTTTCAAGGCTTCAATATCCAAATCTGGATTGGGTTTGAAGATATCGTAAATGGGATGATAGAGTTTTAAAACACTGCGTTTTTCGGAGGAGCGAATTCCATCGTTCGACTCAAACACATCAATTTCAGGAAGAAAATTCCGGAATTCATCGAGCGTAATTTCACCATGCATGATATATGAATCGGCACTGAGCAAAGCATAACACGTGAGTTTTTTGTCGAGTGAACCAGTTTCTTTCTGCACCACATTGTGCACATCAAATAAGATTTCAGTTTGTGGAGAAAGTGATTTCACCTTACGAGCAATCCATCCCATGGGCAAACCTTGAATGGCAATGGCCCATTGAAAAATGACTTTATCGGGTTTGCAAGATGCAATGAATTTGGCTGTTGCTGCCCAAGAAAAAGGGTTGTTGTAATTGCAGAGGTAATGAACTTTAATGTGTGTGCCTTCTAACAAATCAGCTTTACTCGAACGATCAATAAAATCGCGGGGAATGATAGCAGGATATTGCTGCGTCCAAGAAACCAAATCGACCTGAGAACCTTCATGTTCAAGCGACTTTGCAAGCGATAAAGTAAAGTTCGCAATTCCTCCTTTAAACTGAGGACCGGGACCGAATACAATGATGCGTTTCATGTGGATTTTCGCTTGGTTGATGCGATTCGGTGTAAACTTAATTTTTATTTACTTCAGCTTCGATTCTAAAACACGAATTTCGCGGGATGGGGAACCTCCTTCATATAATATACGATGAACGAAATCACAAATAGGCAAATCGACGTTCAATGATTTATTGATTTCCATGAGTGAATGAACTGCATAAAAACCTTCGGCAATCATGTTCATTTCGAGTTGAGCCGATTTTACCGTGTAGCCCTTTCCAATCATTTGACCAAAAATACGGTTACGACTAAACTGAGAATAAGCCGTTACGAGTAAATCGCCGAGGTAAGCACTTTCGTTGATATCACGATTGGGATTGGGAACTGCTGCATCCAAAAAGCGTTTCATCTCTTGCATAGCATTGGCAACCAATACCGCCTGAAAATTATCGCCATAATTCATTCCGCGGGTTATACCTACAGCCATTGAAATGATATTTTTCATAACTGTTGCGTATTCAATCCCCTGCACATCGTTATGAATAGAATGCGTATGAATAAAACGGCAATTTAACATGTGTGCCATGCGTTGGGCCATGTCTTCATCCACAGCCGATACTGTTAAATAGGATTGACGTTCC
>JBBALS010000073.1:4362-8121 GCA_040402915.1 Flavobacteriales bacterium | reverse complement strand
TTTAAAAGGGCTCTTGCAAATATACGGGGATTTTTGATTTAGGAATTCAAATAGCCGTTTAAACCTATTGAAGGAGCTTTAAACATCTAACTTAAATAAAGAAATAATGAACTAAGATTTTACAAAAGAGATAATATTGTTTGTAATCGTCTAAATTTCAGGATTTAACTCATCTACTTTCTGTTAATGTTGCTAAATTGAATCTCTTATTCCTTGAATTTGTTTTTTCAAATCATCTAAATCTTTTTCAATGATTTCCCATACAATTTCATAATCAATTCCCATATAATCATGCACAATTCTATTTCTGAATCCTTTGATACGATGCCAGTTTATTACCTGAAATGTATCTCTGATTTCATCTGGAATTCTATTTGCGGCTTCACCGATTATTTCAAAATTTCGAATAACAGCATCAACTGTTTTATCATCTATTAAAAAAGCATCTTTTGATAAACCTGAAGTATATTTCTTAATTTTTTGAATAGACTCAATAATATCTTCTAATAAAAGCGATGTCTCCCTTTTAGACATATTCAAGTTCTTTTTCAATCGATTTTAAGTGTCGTTCTTTTAGTCCTTTTTTAGAAACTAAATCGACCTTCAATTTCAGAATGTTTTCTAATTCATCTGCCAAATCGATAAACTCCAATCCAATTGGCCGATTAAACTCAACCAAAATATCTAAATCACTCGTTATTGTTTGCTGATTTCTAGCATAAGATCCAAAAATAGCTATAATACTAAGTCCATATTTTGAACTAAGTCTTTGCTTGTGAAAAAGGAGTGTGTTTTTTATTTCTATCAAACTAAGCATTTTCAAATGTAAGCAAAGATTAGGGCTGAAGCAAATTGCTCTTACAAATAAAAGAATGAGTTTGGTCAGAAGATTAGGAATGGCTAGTAGAATATTATCTTTAGGCAAATCCTTTAACTTTGCTTCATGAAAGTAAAACTTTTGCAAATAGGAAAAACCCAACAATCGTTTTTGGTTGAAGGGATAGATTTTTACGAAAAGCGCATTAAAAACTATCTTTCATTTTCAATCGAAACTATTCCTACTTTAAAACAAGCTGCCTCCCTTCCACCCGATCAATTGAAACAAAAAGAAGGTGAGTTAATTCTAAACAAACTGCGTCCCGACGACCGTTTGATACTGCTTGACGAACGTGGAAAAACATTTTCGTCTATTGGATTTTCTGAATTTATTCAAGGCCAAATGAATCAAGGTCAGAAGCAATTGGTATTTGTTATTGGAGGTGCTTTTGGATTTTCAGAAGAGGTTTACAAAAAGGCGAGTTACAAAATTTCCTTGTCGGAGATGACCTTTTCGCATCAGCTTATACGCATTGTTTTTATGGAACAAATGTATCGAGCAATGACCATCTTAAACAATCACCCGTATCACCACGAATAATTAAAAACGCTTGTAAATACTCAAATACGAATCGATTCCGTTTTTCAGTGAATAGTATTTATACGCACAATCGATGCTGTTTTGTGGGTTTAACTTAAGCACCTCATCCAATTCCGAAATTGCCTTTTCGTAGGCATCTTTATCGAATGAATTTAAGATAATTCCATTTCCGCCATCGCGTAAAATCTGTTCCACATCGCCTACTTGATTATTGCAAATAAGCGGCATTCCGAGCGACATCAATTCACCCATTTTGGTGGGAGAAGAAGCTTTTTTAGAGAACAAGGGACGAATAAAAAATAGCGATGCATTTCCGACCGAAGCCCATAATGGTACTTCTTTTCGAGCTGCTTTCTTCACACGAATTTGTGATTTGGGGATACCCATTTTTTCTGCTTCATCAAAAACCATGGATGGTTCATCGGCAGTTAAAAAAAGGAAATGTGCATTGGGTTTGGATTGAGTTAACATTTTGAAGAACTCCAACATTTCGCTTAACATATACCAAGTTCCCAGCGAACCCAAATACGTTAATACAAAAGCATCTGGCGGAATCTGAAGCTCATTTTTCAAGTTCGTAATGCGAGTTTCATCTGGACGTTTAAATAAATCGAGATCGGCACAACATGGAATTACAGTAATGGGAACATCTTGAAATCCCTTCCAACCATGAATTTCACTTGCTGCATTTTGCGTGAGCGAAACAACGGCATCGGCTTCGAGTAAAAACTGCTTTTCCTTCTTTTTGAAAAAAGAATAAATGCGTTTGAAAATCGGATTAGAGAGTTTCCACAAACCGCCATCCACACGTTCGTCGGCCCAAAAACCGCGCATGTCGAAAATAAAATGGGTTCCAAATTTCTTCTTTGCCGCCTGTCCAATTAATGCCGAAATATAACTGCGGCAATGCAGCACATCGATTTTCTCTTTCGTGATTGTATCGAATGCAACATTTCGCATCATTCGAATATCTTTCAATGTGGAAAGTACGGGTGGTTTTGACGTGTAAGTTTGAGGTAACCAGGTGATTTCTGCGTTTTTAAGCAAAGCACCAATCTCTGCTTGACCCGATTTGTATCGTTCGGGCTTTTCGAAACTGAGCAACCAAACGCGATGACCACTTGCCGAAAGTCCCTGAAGATAAGGAATTACTTGAGATTGCCCGAGCGGATCGGTCATTCCATCATAGGAAATAAAGAGTATTTTCAAAATCGTTCCGAATTGATTTAATTTGCAAGAGGGTGCAATTTATTTAGAATGAGCCAATAATTTATGGAAGAGGCACTGTATTCGTCAACTGATTTTATATTAATGCCAATTTATTTATTGGTATTCTTTTTTGTTGCTCAAAATATTCAACGTAATAATATTGCAAGTAACCCCTTGTATAAATATTATGTTCGCGGTCTTTTTGCGAAATTTGCTGGAGGTTTTATTGCCTGTATGATCTATCTTTTTTATTATGGAGGTGGCGATACAATAGGGTATTTTGTGAGTGGGAAATTGGTTGCTCAAATGGGATTGTTAAATCAAGAAACTTTCTTTTCTGTATTGGGCGGTAATTTAAGTAACACCAATTTAATGCGTTTCATTGAAAATGATTTGTGTTGCCCCGATTACTATCGCGATCCACAATCGTTTACCGTAGTTCGAATCGCATCACCATTAATCATTTTAGGTGGCTTCAGTTATTTCGTAACTACATTCTTTTTTGCATTCTTATCCTATAGTGGCATCTGGCGTTTATTCCTCCTTTTTAATGAAATCTATCCGGGAATGGAGAAGAAATTCTCATGGGCAATCTTATTTATGCCATCTCTGTTATTTTGGGGTTCGGCAATATTAAAAGATACCATCACTTTTTCGGCAGCTTGCTGGGTAACGTATTGTATTTATCAAATTTTCATTATCAAAAACAAGCGTGTTAAGTATGGTATTTATTTGGTTATTGCATCGTATGTAATTATATCTATCAAGGCATATATTTTCGTAGCCTTGATTCCAGGAGCTACCATTTGGATTTTATACGACCGGATTAAAAGCATTCAAAGCGCCTTTTTTCGTATACTTATTGCACCTGTTATCATTGGTATTGGTATTTTAGGGAGTAGTTTTATTTTGTCATCCTTGGGTAGTTCTTTGGGTTCGTATGGTTCAATTGACAAAGCGATTGACAAAGCAATTGTCACAAAGAATGACCTTACACGCGATGCTTACGGACAAAATTCATTTGATATTGGCGAAATGGATGGTTCAATTGGAAGTATCATATCCAAATTTCCCGTTGCATTAACCGCAGGTCTTTATCGCCCTTTTTTATGGGATGTTCGAAATAAAACTAC
>JBBALS010000073.1:0-4352 GCA_040402915.1 Flavobacteriales bacterium | reverse complement strand
TATCCAGTTATGTTGATTTCTGCTATCGAAAACGCCTTTTTGTTATTGCTCACTTTTCGTGTGTTTTTTAGACTTGGCCCCTTCCGTTTTTTCAAAACTATTTTTTCGAGTCCCTTGTTGATTTTCTCATTCATTTTCGTGATTTTCTTTTCATTCTCCGTGGGATTATCAACAGCAAATTTTGGTGCGCTTGTTCGATACAAAATCCCCAGTATTCCATTCTTCATGAGTTTACTTTTGATATTGGATGAAGTAAAAGTTCGGGAAATTATAGAACGAAAAAGATTACGTCAAGAAGCAGAAGAGCAAGAACGAATGGAATTAGCCAAACTTTTATCATGAAATTATCTATCCACAATCGCTTGTTATTGCTACTTTCTTTTATTGAAGGTGGAAGTTTGATGGCCGTTGAGCTCATGAGCGCAAGAATGCTCGCTCCCTATTTTGGTTCTTCGCTTTTTGTTTGGGCAACCGTTTTAGCCGTTACTCTTGGAGGACTCACAATCGGTTATTTTTTAGGTGGAATCATTTCTCAAAAAGATCAGCGCGATAAAATTCTTTTAACCACCCTGTTAATTTGCGGTATGCTCATTATGTGTATGCCATTTATTGCACAATGGATTTTGGGATTTGTGCATTTACTTTCATTCAAAGAAGCCGTTGTGGCCGCCGGTATTGTGATTATTCTCCCTTCGGTTATTTGCATGGGAATGGTTTCACCATTGGTTGTAGCAAACTTGGATAATTCGGCAGAATCGAGTGGAAAACGAGCCGGAATGGTGTATGCAATTTCTACAACTGGAGGAATTTTATTTACGTTTCTGTTTGGCTTTTTCATCATTCCTCGTTTTGGATTAATCCTCCCATGCATAACAACTGGATTGCTCCTTGGATCGATTCCGGGATTTTTAATATTCAAAAACGGTTGGAAAAAACCAGGGCTTTTCGTCTTCGTTTTTATTGTTGTAATGGGCTACCATCAATGGCAATTGAATATCCGAAACGATGTGATTCAAGTTCTTTACCAGAAAGAGGGAATCTTGGGACAAGTATTTGTTGCAGATATTCCTGTTATGCATCACGATTCTATGCAAATTGAACGCACACTGTTTGTGAATCGAATCATTCAAACATCCTATAATGTAAAGGATAAAAAATTCAACGAGCACAATTACTTTAATTTAACTCGCGAAATTGTTTCGATGTTTCCCAAAGGATCAAATATGTTGCTGCTGGGACTTGGCGGTGGGGTGATTGCTCAGAATGGCATTGATCAAGAAATGAATGTTGATGCTGTTGAATTGGACGAACGCATTATCGAAGTTTCTCATCGCTTTTTTGGCTTGAGCGACAAAGCAACAATCATTCAAGATGACGCACGACATTTTATCAATCAATCGAAGAAAAAATACGATTTAATCATTTTCGATTTGTTCCGAGGTGAAGAAACCCCAGCGCATGTTTTTACGGCAGAAAGTATTAGTAAAACACGCGATTTATTGAATCCTGGTGGACTGGTATTAATCAACTCTAATGGATTCTATAAAAATTCGATAGGCAAAGGAAATCGCTCTCTTTATAAAACGATTCGGGCATCTGGCATGTTTACCGAATTGTATAATACTGATAGTTTACAGGAAAATAGCAACATGATTTATGTGTTCTCTAATACTATCGAATCGTTCGAAGACCATGTACCAGATTACGTGCGCGATAATTTTATTCCATCCGATAGTATTGATGTAAAAGATGCGATAATTTTAACCGATCAACGACCTGTGTTGGATTACCTCAACGAAGAAGCAACTTTGTATTGGAGAACTGGTTACTTGAACTACATGCGGGAATTTTATAAAAGCAAACACATTCCACTTTTTATCTAATTCCGGTGTGTTCTAAATGCCGATGAAGAATAATAATTTGCCACAATCGGTTGTATAAATACGTGCGGCCTTTCTTGAATTCTTGGCGGTATTTATCTAATTCTTCGAACCGAATCAAGCCATACTTTTCGCAAATTTCCTTGCTTGTGTATTGATCTATTAAATAATTCAAATCGGTCGTTAGCCACTTATCGAGCGGAATGCTAAATCCCCATTTGGGACGATCGAAGAATGATTTCGGCACATAATCGTAAAGCACTTCCTTCAGCAAATACTTTGGAATCCCGTCTTTGTTTTTGAGGGATTTATCAAGATTTAATGCAAACTCCACAATGCGATAATCCAAAAACGGAACACGTGTCTCGAGTGAAAATTGCATCGTTGCTCGATCTACTTTAGTCAACAAATCATCCTTCAAATAATACCGCATATCGAAAAATGCCTGTTCTTCTTCGGGACTTAATTTGCGTTTCAAACCAGCAATCGTTTCTTCAACAACCGTTTTGTTTTTTGCACCAATGAGCAAACGCGAAACTTCGGCTTCGTTGAAATAATAAATCTCTTGCGAAAAAATATGGCGAAGCGGATGCGCTGATTTTTGAAAATGGAACGCAGCCCTTCGGTAACGATTGTCGTTTAATGATGAAAGTACCGAATGAATAGGTGAACGAAGCGCTTTTACTAATGGGTTGGACATGCGTTTTGCCCAAGTATACGAACCGTAACCTAAAAACAATTCATCACCTCCATCACCCGAAAGCGTCATGGTTACGTGTTCACGGGCCAATCGGGAAACCAACATCGTGGGAATTCCAGAAGAATCAGCAAAGGGCTCATCGTATGCATCCACCATCTGATCGATCATGCCGATAGCATCTTTTTCCGACACCGTAAATTCGTGGTGTCGTGTTCCTAAATGCTTCGCAACCTGCCGAGCATAATCGGCTTCGTTGTGCTTGCTTTCGGTAAATCCAATCGAAAAAGTATTCACAGGTTCATCGGAATTACTTTGTGCAATGGCGGTTACTAAACTCGAATCGATTCCACCACTTAAGAATGTTCCAAAAGGCACATCACTTATCATTCGATACCGAACTGCACTGTTAAGCAATTGCTTCAACTGCTGCTTGGCGGATTGTTCGTCTTTAAGTGTGGCTAACGAAATTTTATCGGCAATATCCCAATACGTGTGAATTTCAAAACCGGATTTGGAAATCTCAGCATAATGACCAGAGGGGAATTTCTTCACTTCCTTGCACATCGTTAATGGCTCAGGAACATATCCCAAATGCAGGTATTCTTCTACCGCATCTTTATCTAAACTCAAGGAAATATCGGGGCGCAATGACAAAATGCCCTTTAACTCTGATGAAAATGCGATCAACGTTTCATCCTGATAATAATAGATGGGTTTGATGCCCATGCGATCGCGACACAGAAAGAGTTTTTCGGATAACGTATCGAAAATGGCGATGGCGAACATGCCATTCATTCGCTTAATAAAGGAAGTTCCCCAACGCATGTATGCTTCGAGAATAACTTCCGTATCGGATGTCGTGCGAAGCTTAACCTGAAGTTCTTCGGCAATCTCTTTGAAATTGTATACTTCGCCGTTGTAAACTATCACATAGCGTCCATCGGGCGAATAGAAAGGTTGATTGGCAGCATCCGAAAGATCAAGAATACTCAAACGTCGGTGACCTAAACCGCAAGCGGGATGTTCAAAATAACCGGCAGCATCTGGACCCCGATGTTTTTGTACATCAGTCATGCGTTGAATGTGTTCAACGTTAAATCGTGGAGCTTTCTGAAAATACCCGGCTATTCCACACATGTATTAAGCTTTTTCGGATGCTTTGCGTTTACGAAATTCCATGAATAGTGCTCCAATAACTAAAAGAATCAACAAAGCAGAACTTGCCATTCCTACCTTTTCGGAGCTTGCATAACTACTTGGCTCAAAGCGGAATTCGATGGTATGCTTTCCAGCAGGCATTTTCATCCCGCGTAAAATAAAATTGGCTCTAAAATGCGGAGTCAAATTTCCATCAACATAGGCATTCCAACCCTTGGCATAATACACTTCCGAAAAAATCAACACTTGATCGCTTTGAGCCTGACACGCATAGCTGATGGCATTGGGCGCATAGCTTTGCATAGTTACTAGCGCATTCGAATCGGGAGAAGATTTCCAACCGGTTAATTGATCTGCGAAACGTTTATCGACAATAGCAGTATTTGCTGGATTAAACGATGAATCCATGGCTGCAATTTCGGCATCGGCATTTTCAACTTGCTTCACATTCGATACAAACCAAGCATTTCCCAAAGCCGATTTATTAATCAAAGGCGCAGCTTCTTTATTGTAAATAACATAACGGGTATTCAACATATTGAGCGCGTATTGCGTTGACAACATAGCGGTTAAACTCGAATCGCTCGGGCGATTGTTGAATGTTTTGTAAATAT
>JBBALS010000072.1:0-8151 GCA_040402915.1 Flavobacteriales bacterium | reverse complement strand
TTTTTAGTCAAGATATATCAACTAAAAAACTAGTGCAAGTCTAAAGGCTGATAATTTGAAGATTTAGAGATGTTTTAATGTGCTGATTTTCGATGTGCTGATGTGCTAATTTAAAAAATAAATTTGAAAATTTGATAGCTATCGGATTGAAAATGATCATAATGTGCTGATGTGTTCGATGTGCTAATTTGCTGATGATTTTATGATTATTTTGATTTGCGGATATGTTAGATGACCTGATTTGATATAAATATAGTATACTTTTCATCAGCACATCACTTTTCTCATCAGCACATTAGCACATCCTTTTCTCATCAGCACATCAGCAAAATATCCTTTTGAATATTTTAAAGTTCTATTATTGAACTGAGATCTTTTGATAACAATACTTCCCTCCTATTTGTTGCACATACAATACATACAAACCTGCGTTTAATTCCTGCTCATGATAGGTGGATTTTTGGCAAATAACTCGACCAGTATAATCGGTCAACAACCAGTCCTGTGCATCCGTTAAATTACTGAAATTGCTTTTCCAATCTTTGCATTGTTTTGCATTCTGAATAGGTGGTAGTGAATTAAATGCATTGGCTGGATCCACTTCAATATCAACAATCACGGGCAAATGATCACTTAATTGATGCAAAGCTTGTAAAACGCTGTCCGGAGCACTTGTATTGGTTGGTGAACTTAGAATGGACAGGTTAAAGTGATTTCCATCGTTACCGAATGCTTTGTATGTTTCTGGTAAAATACGTAAACCATGAGTGCCGTTAATTACATCTTCGGTACTGATAATGAAATCAAAACGATCGTCTAGTCCTCCTGTTACACCTTCATCAAAACTTGTTGTTCGAGGACTTTGTGAATGAATATCTTTGAAGACTGAATTGTTACTCCAATTGCCCGGACGATTAATAGGATCGAAAAATTGACCAACTCCTTCGGCTAGTAAATTCTGATAACAAACTTCCGAACTCGAATACGTATTAAAATCACCATTTAAAAATGTATTGAAAACGGCGGGGCGATTAAGTAAATAAGTCCGAATAGCAGCGGTTTGAGTCGCACGTTGTATTTCGTTTGCACTTCCCTGACTGGATTTCAAATGCACAACAAACAAGGTCAAAAACACGGTATCTGGAAATGCCGAAAAATCTTGGTCTTTGTAATACAGATAGTAAATGGATGTTCTTCGAGGTGATGTACTTAAGTAGTTGTATTTCAGGTATCCAATTTTATGTTTGTTGTAAAAGAGGCCATTTCCTATGGAGACATCATAAATGAATGGAGCAGATGCATATATACTTGTATCAAGTCCTTGAGCAAGCATTGTGTCGATTGCTTGAGTACCAATCATTTCATTGCATGTAATAATATCGGGTTTAACAAAACGTGAAATGGGTTTCATATTATGTCCTTTGAGCAAATTTGCATCGGGAAACATCAGCACATTATAGTGCATCATTCGAATGGTATCTATTTGGGCTGAACAAACAAATTTGACACTTACAAGAAATATGAATGAAAGGATAATCTTCATTTGGCAAAGGAACGCGAAAAAATAGTTACTCGCATTCTTTTTCAAACAACTATAATATATGAAGATTATATGCTAATGTGTCCCGATAGCTATCGGGAGATGTGATGATGTCTTTGATGTGCTAATGTGCTAATTAAAAGCATTCATTTCATCAGCACATTAGCACATACTCCCGATAGTTATCGGGTTCCATTAGCACATCAGCACATAATTTTTTATCATCCTCCCGATAGCTATCGGGACACATCAACACATTAAATTTTCCTGTTCTTCTCCTCTATCCATTTCGATAAATACTTGGTGCTTTGTAAGGTATGATGCATTAGCATACTACCCATAAAGTTAGCTAATCGATGGTGTTCCAGATTGTCCATTAAATACGAAATACGATTCATCAATTCTTTAGAAGGTTCTTCTGAAGAAAAAAGCGATTCAAGGATTTGCTTTCCATGTGCTTGAGCCTTAGTCCAGTCATCTTTTGAAGAATAAAGTTGCTCTGCTGCAATAGCAAAATCGTTTGCATCATTGCATACATATCCATTCCAATGAAGATTTCCCTGCATTCCTTCAGCACCGATGCGCGTGGTCACAGATGGAGTTCCGCAAATCATGGATTCGAGGAGTTTGCCTTTGATGCCTGCACCAAAACGCAATGGCGCCAGACAAACACGTGCTTTTCGCATAACTTCCATGGCATTTTCTGCCCTGCCGTGAACGTAGAAACCTGAAGCAGGATGGTTTAATTGCAATAAAGCTGGTGATGGATACGAACCATACACATGCATTTGAGCATTAGGTAAAACATTTCGGATGAGTGGCCAAATGTCGGTTTTGAGAAATCGGATGGCATCGGAATTGGGTGGATGACGAAAATTTCCAATGGTTACGAATCCACTTCGTTCTTCAAAAGTTGGCTCCAAGGAATAAGGCCCTTGTACTTGAATAGGCAAATAATGCAATAGTTTTTCATCGATATGAAAGACCGAATGCAGTAATTCCGTTTCAAAGGAAGAAACCATCAAACTCAAATCACATCGAAAAATAGAAGCAATTTCACGTTTTGCCGTATCGTTTTTCAGATCCATTTCGGTCAATTCCCGATTTTCCTGAACGGCCAATTGACGAGCAACTCGAAGGCAATGTAAATCTTCGGTATCGAGAACTCGAATTGCACGCGGGCAGTTTTGAGCAACTCGCCAGCCAAATTGCTCCTCCATCATAAAGCGATCGAACAAGACAGCATCTGGCAAAAGTTCCTGAATGAATATATCGAAACTCGGGTCGTTTAGAATTATCGTTTCTTTACGAATATTCAATTCTTGAAGTGGAAATGAGTACTCACTTTCTTCGGCAGGACAAGCAAAACAAATTTCCCAGTTTGCCTGATGAAACCAATGAATGAGCTGCATCATTCGTCCACCAGCCGCCGAAGAAGTTGGTTCGGGCCAAACGGTTCCGATAATGAGCAGTTTTTTCATTGAGCAAAAATAGAACGAAATAACGAGAAGGCATTTTTACTTTATCGAAAACCAAGGATAGGCCTCTTTAAATACATGCTGAAATCTCTATCTTGCGCTCATAAAATTTATAAACATGGCACATATTCTCGCAAGAATTACCGGAGTTAATTTCGATGATATTGAAATGGTTTTATTATCGGATGCAGCAGAACATGCCGAACGCGGAATGAACTTAGAGCATTTGTGGAAAAATGCTGATAATGCGGAAGAAGTTCTCTTTTTATTTTCTGCCGATGACTTAGATAAAGCACGCGCATACATAAATGAAATGCATGAACAGGCTTTGGCTGCATTCCCTGATTTCCCAAAACCAGAGATGACATTTCTAGTTTAACAAAATTCATTAAATCGTTTTTCAAATTGGATAACAATCCCCAATCATAACAATAAAATGAACAGAAAAGATTTTTTATCCTTAGTTGGCATTGGTGCAACCGGCATTATAGCAGCATCGTGTCTAAGTGCTTGCAAGAAAGAAAATAATACGAATATTGATTTTACGCTCGACCTCAATAGTTCCGCAAATTCGGCATTGGCGGCAAATGGGGGCTATGTAATTTCACAAGGCGTGATTGTAGCCAAAACCAGTGCTGGCGAGTATATTGCGGTTTCTGCAGCATGTACCCATCAAGGTGTAAATGTTCAATTTCAATCGGCAAGTAATCGCTTTCATTGTCCAAGCCATGGTGCTAATTTTAGCACAACTGGATCTGTACAAAATGGGCCAGCAAATAGCCCGTTAACTAAATACAATACAAGTTTAAGTGGAAATATGCTAAGGGTTTATTCCTGATTTAATCATTTATTGAATGAAATTTTCAAAGAATCAAATAGAAATAATTACAGTATTTTTTCTATTACTCATTACGGGTTGTTTTTTTCATTTAAATAAAATCAATGAATTTCCTTTATACACGCATGCATGGGCTCAAGCCGATCGTTATGCCATTGCATTGGGATTTATCGATAATCAGTTCAATTTATTTTATCCTCAAACATTTGTATTAAATACCCAATTCCCTGGCGATTTTTTAGTTGCAGGAAATTCTGGAATTACTTCGGTCGATTTTCCTATTCATGATTTCATAGTTGCTGGTTTCATGAAAATTTTTCATACCCAACAACCCTGGATTTTTCGTGTGTATGAATTATTAATTAGTGTCATTGGAATCCTTTATTTATTTCGAATTTCCCGACTTTTTAACATTTATTTTCTTGGTTCTATTTTCATCACATTGTTTGCAGCACTGTCGCCTGTTTGGGTGTATTATCAAGCAGGATTTATTCCAGGTGTTACGTCACTTTCTTTCACAATTATTGGGTTGTTTTATTATTTTAATTACAGAATAAATGCATCAACTAAATTATTGCCTATTGCATTTATATTTTTAACTATTGCAGCTGCGAGTCGAACAACGTTTATTATTCCTTTACTAACAATTTCAGGCATTGAAGCATTAAATTTTCTTCATAAAAAAAAAATTGAATTTAAAACGGCGGCATTAATTATTGGTTCATTTGCATTTATTGTTGGTTATTATTTTTGGAATATCCATTTAAGAGAATTGCATGGATCTTTGTTTTTAAATGAATTAAAGCCAGCAAATTCGATTACTGAATTCTTTGAAATACTAGAAAATGTTCAATCGAGGTGGATACTTCAGTATATGAGTATAGTACAATATTGTGTTTTAGCAGGTTTAATTATACTTTTCATTATTTCATTTATTAAGAAAAATCAACATTCAAATTCTAGCATATCATACTTAAATCTCTTTATTATTATTGATTTGCTGGGCTGCATCTTTTTCTTTTTCGCCATGATGCAGCAATTCAGCAATCATGATTATTATTTTATTGACACGTTTTATTTGCCTTTATTTCTATTAATGATTGCATTGTTTTCAAGAGTTCAAAAAACTTTGCAGAAAATTCCATTCTATATCCAGGTTTCAACTTTGATTATATGTGTTTGTATTATGGTTGAAGAAACTTATGCAACCCAAATTGACAAGCGAATTACAGGCAGTTGGGATAAAACAGCATCCTTGGTTTACGATTACAACAAACTGGATGAAAAACTCGATTCCATAGGCATCCCCCGAAGTGCAAAAATCCTGGTATTGGATGCGGTAGCGCCAAACATTCCATTCATCCAGATGAAACGAAAAGGATTCGTGGTGGTAACAACTACGAAAGAGAATTTACAAAACGCCCTCCATTTTCCATTCAATTACATTGCAATTCAAGATAATTGGTTCATGAACGATATTTACCCCAATTATCCTGAAATCATCGATTTACTGAGTAAGAAAGCAGATTTAGGTGCGGTTAGTATTTATACCTTAAGAGAAACTCCTATTCAAACGAGTCTATTCGATTATCTTGAATTAAATAAGAAAACGTCGGTTATACATGAGGAATGTACTTATGAAAGAACATTAAAATCAGAATGGGAACATACAGAGAAATCCGATTCTGTGGTATTAGAAGGTCAATTTTCCGGAATTGTATTGGCTGAAAACGAATATGGGCTAACATTTCGAACAAAGCCCTCTCCCCTATTTACATACATTGATAGAACCTTGTTTTTAAGTGCTGTTGTATTAAATCCAGAATTATCTCCCGAATGCAGAATAGTAGTATCGATAGATACGCCAAGGAAAAATCTTTTCTTCCAAGAAATTCCACTCACAATGCTTAGTTCAAGTATATCTTCCTGGAAAAAAACACAGGCATTAATCACTATACCGAAGACATCTTTACCAAACAGCACGTTAACAGTGTACTTTTGGAATAAAGGCCGAAAAAATTTGCATATCGACAATATGGAGATTTGTGTCAATTAATAGTAAGTTTGGTATTTTCATAGAGTATGCCCCTTAGGATTTAACAATTCAAAATCCCGGAAATCGAAACCCGGACTTACTTGACAAGCAACTAAACAAAAAGATGATTCCGGTTTTAATCGTGAGCCAAACCAACGCCCTGCTTTTACTACATACTGCAAAACATCTCCTTGTGTAATGTTTTTTCCTAAGCTGGTAAAGACTTCATTGTTGTGTTCATCCAATTCAAAAATTTCAATGGAATCTCCATCCTGAAAAAACCAGATTTCATCACTTTTAATTCGATGAAGAGCTGATTCTTGGCCTTTTTCCAATAAAAAATAAATACTGGTACTAATAGAACGTTGATCTGAAAAACCTGCCACAGTTATTTCTAATGGGCTACGATATGTTTCTTTGTAATAACCACCTTCGGGATGAAGGATTAATTGAAGATGTTGAATATAGTCCTTCGCAGTCATTTAAATACAGTTAATTATACCCGAAAATTAAAAATTTCGAAATAATTTATGATTTTATTTTTCAGAGCAAAAATAACTAAACCAATCCGTGTTTTAATATTGAATTTTTGATAAATAGAATCGCGGTATCCATCAATAGTTCGAACACTGACAAACATTTTTTCTGCAATTTGTTTGTAGGTTAAATCGCTTGATGCGAGAATTAAAAACTCTAATTCTCTTTCCGACAAAATATGTTGATCCTTATCATAATCATTATCTAACAAGACAGAATTCAATCGTTCATTGACCATGGAAGAATAAAAATTACCACCTTCAAGAATAATTTGAATTGCCTCAATTATTTCCTTCGGATCTGAATCTTTTAACAAATAACCATCAACGCCAGATTTAATCATTTGAATGATGGAAATTTTATCATCCAACATGGATACCACCAACACTTTTGCATACGGGTTTACTTTTTTAATATGTTTAATACTCTCAAAACCATTCATTTTAGGCATGTACAAATCCAATAATATAATATCGGGACTTGTATTTTTTAATAGCTCAAGAAGTTCTTCTCCATTTGCGGCTTCAATAATATCAGTAAAACCATTTGCATTTAGGATTTTAATCAAACCTTTTCGCAAAAGCTGATGATCATCGACAAGAATAATTTGAGCTGATTCTGCTTGCATACTATTGATTTATAGGAACCGACAGGGTAATTTGTGTTCCTTTATTTAAAGTTGATTGTATATCAATCGAAGCATTTATTATTGAAATTCGCTCATAGATATTTATCAAGCCCATACCATTTTTGAGGGGATTTGATGGTTCGAAACCCTTTCCATTGTCAGTAATCATTACTTTAAAAATACTAGCTGATTGCCAAAAATTTATTTTAATCTCATTAGCACCTGAATGTTTTACTGCATTATTTAAAATTTCTTGAATACATCGATAAACTATCAGTACATTGGCATCGCTCACCTGAATATAAGAATCAATTGTATTTTCAAAAGAGCATGTTAAATGCTTCAATGAATTAAATGAATTGGAAAGTTTTAAAACTGCAACGCTCAAACCTTCCTTTAATACAAAATCGCCATTGGTTGTATGAGAAAGTTCCCTCAAAGCAGCAATGGCTTCAACTAAATAGTGCTTTGATTCTTTGATGTGGGTATTTTCAGAATCATCAAGTGCTGATAAATTCCATTTCACCAGGGTGAGTAAGGGACTAATATTATCGTGGATTTCGAGGGATATTTTCTTTAATAAACCTTCAGTAAGTTCGTTTTTTGATTTCAACAATTCATTTTCAAATCGCTTTATTAATTGAAATCGTTCATTGGGATATTCAATGTTACTTAAAGTGTTATTTTTTATGAGAAATTCGGAATTTTGCAATCTCATTTTCTGAATGTTTTCTTATAATTCCCAAACATTCTAAAAAGTAACAAGCTTGAATACGGATTTTCAAGAAAACGATATTACAGTACTCATTATCAGATTTATAAATTAATTACGAATGGGCAATTATCAATTGTGAATTACAAATGAGCATTACACTTAATTCGTAATTCGTAATTCGTAATTTATTCGTAATCCGTAATTCCGAAATTCGTAATTTTTCCGTAATTAGAAATTCGTAATTAGAAATCTTTATTCGGCAACAGATACCGATCCAATTGTTTCGTTGATTTTACCTGTTTGTTCGCGATAACGAATTTTACAAACATACACATCTTGCTGAACAGGAGTTCCGTTATTGAAACCATCCCAGCCTTTTG
>JBBALS010000071.1:0-8180 GCA_040402915.1 Flavobacteriales bacterium | reverse complement strand
AATGATGACGAACTTTTCCACGAAGAAATACCGCGTAATAAGGATAAACGACAGAGGTATTCTTTTTCCGTTTTAAAGAGATTGTCGATGTAATTAAAATCATTTTCTCCAGAAATAGCAATACATCGTATGAGAACTGAGCGTGTTGAAACATTCGATTCATCAGAAATTATGGATTTAATTTTATCGTGCGAAGTTGAGATATCCGCTTTCATTTTCGACAACGCCGAAGCTGCATAAAAACGACATTCACCATCAATTGTGACTAATTCAGTTAATATGGGAACGATATTCGATTGTTCGGGATGCTTGCGAATCGAATAAAACATTGCTTTAGCAAGTGATTCATTATACTCGGAATCGATTTCTTTTCTATTCTTTAAAAGAATTTCTGCACCATCACATTTTCCAATGGCAATCATTAATTCATTTTTCACCGATCCATTTTCTTCTAGTCGGAAACATTGATACAGAGAATCCCTCAATATTTCTTGCTGATATTGACCTAATGCAAATGCGGCAGCTTTTCGAACTCCAGCTATTTTATCGGTTTGAATAACTTTCAATAATGGTCCAATTGCTTCCGTCGAATTTATCGAACCAAAAAGCAAACAAGCATGTTCACGAATTTCATCTGACTCATTTTGCAAATACTCAATCAGAACTTCCGAGTTACGCTCATCAGCAAAATTATACACATGCCGGACTGCGTCTTTTTTGAATTGATTTGATTGGCTGCAACTCAAAAAAAAGAATGTGCAAATCACAAGACAATGTGAATAAAAATATTTCTTAATAATAAGGTTATACATCATTTCAATGGAATTGAACAAAAATAGGGCTTTTGAAATAAATTAATCGATTTAAAAAAATCCGCTTTTTATTTAGGTAATCTAAAGCCTTAAAATAACTAACAACATGTTTATATACACTTAATATTAGATGGGGAAATTCGAACAACCAAAGATTGAATACAAGAATGAACCAATCAAGACGTAAAGTTGATCTAGTTGTTATATCCGATGTACATTTAGGAACTTATGGTTGCCATGCAAAAGAATTGACTGAATATTTGAGAAGTATTCATCCAAATATATTGGTTCTAAATGGCGATATCATTGATGGTTGGGCATTTTCGAAATCCTATTTTCCAGGAAGTCACCACCAAGTTTTATTGGAAATAATGAATCTGCTTTCATTAGGCACAATAGTATATTATATCACCGGGAATCACGATGAAATGCTTAGAAGATTCTCTGATTTAAACTTAGGGAATTTTAATTTGGTTGATAAGCTCGTATTACAATTAGATGGAAAAAAAGCATGGATTTTTCACGGGGATGTTTTCGATTTATCTGTAAACACTGGAAAATGGTTAGCGAAAATTGGTGGAAAAAGTTATGATTATTTAATTGTTTTAAATAGTATCATTAATTGGATGCTGATTAAGATGGGAAGAGAAAAGATTTCGATTTCCAAGAAAATTAAAGCAAGTGTTAAACAAGCAGTAAAATTCACTGGCGACTTTGAAGAAATTGCCGCAGAACATGCAATTGACCAAGGATATGATTATGTAGTTTGTGGACATATTCATCAAGCGCAAAAACGCATCATCCGAAAAGAAAAAGGGGAAGTTCTTTATTTAAATTCCGGCGACTGGATTGAAAATTTAACTTCTTTGGAATACAACAAAGGTTCTTGGAAAATCTATTTTCATGAAGAAGAAATTAAACATCTCATTGCAGATTTAATTACAACAATGGAAATAAAAAAAGAAACCAAAAAAGAACCATTTATTATTTTAAATACGCTTTAGATGAATATATTATATGCTATTCAAGGCACTGGAAATGGTCATGTCAGTAGAGCTCGGGAAGTATTGCCAACATTAAAGAAAATGGCAAATGTTGATATTTTTTTGAGTGGTGGAAATTCGAATATTCAACTGCCTTTCGAAATTAATTATACAAGCAAAGGATTAAGTTTTGAATATAATAAAAAAGGTGGATTAAGTTATTTAAAATCATTTCGGAAAATTAACTTTTTTGATATCTGCAAAGAAATTCGTGATTTTCCTATTGAGAAATACGATTTAGTTATCAATGATTTCGAATGTATTTCTGCGTATGCTGCTAAAAATAAAAACATTCCGTGTATTTCGTTTTCTCATCAAGCTTCCTTATTAAGTCCGAATGCACCTCGCCCAAAAGGCTGCAATTTCTTAGGCGATACCATCCTCAAAAACTACGCTCCTACACCTTATGCGGTTGGTTTACACTTTAAACCCTACGATAACTTTATTTATACTCCAATCATTCGTAAAGAGATTCGTCAACTTAATCCAGTTAAGTTAAATCATTATACGGTTTATCTTCCAGCTGTTGGAACGAATGAAATCATCAAGTTATTAAGCCAAATTCCTCATGTTCGTTGGGAGGTTTTTTCTCGAACCAATCATTTTACTCAAGTCGAAAAAAACATCACCATTCGACCTATTCAGAATGATGTATTTATTCAAAGTTTAAGCACTTGTCAGGGATTATTAACTAGCGCAGGGTTTGAATCACCAGCCGAGGCCCTCTACTTGGGGAAAAAGTTATTTGTAATTCCAATTCAAGGTCAATACGAACAAGCTTGTAATGCCGAAGCTTTGGCGCAATTAGGAATTCCAATTTCTTCATTTTCTGATTCTGAAATTCTAATTAAGCTAAATGATTGGATTAATAACGAACAAAAAACATCATTAATTTTCCCAGATATCACGGCTAATTTGCTTGAGAAAATCCTGTATGACAGCAGCCGTTTTCTTTTGCAAAAAACAATTGATTAAAATCTTGATTTAAAGCTGTTCGTTAAAATGCATATTCTCGATTTGAAAATTCGGGGAATGATAAGATTCTAGGTTTTAATTTGAATACACCTTAAATTAAAATCCATTTTCTTACTTTCAACCCCTATAAATCAATATCATCAGTTCACATGCATTTGAGCAACATTCAATCATTCGAGGAATACCAGAAAGCATATACCGAAAGTGTTCAAAATCCTGAGGAATTTTGGTCTAAAATCGCGTATGAGCTAACATGGAAAACTCCATTTAACAAGGTGCTCGAATGGAATTTCAATGAACCAAACGTGAAATGGTTTATTGGTGGGAAACTCAATATTACCGAAAACTGCATCGATCGTCACCTAGAAACGCGCGGAAATCATACCGCCATTTTGTGGGAACCCAACAACCCCAATGAGAAATCGATTAAACTTAGTTACCTCGAATTATATGTTCAGGTTTGCAAGTTTGCCAATGTGCTGAAACGCAATGGAGTTCGCAAGGGCGATCGCGTTTGCTTATACATGCCCATGATTCCCGAACTAGCAATCGCAACGCTTGCATGTGCTCGAATAGGCGCTATTCATTCGGTTGTTTTTGCTGGATTTTCTGCACAATCAATCGCCGACCGCATCAACGACTCGTTATGTTCGGTGGTTATTACAAGCGATGGATTAAATCGTGGCGCCAAACAGATGGCTTTGAAATCTGTTGTAGATGAGGCATTAGAACAATGTACTTCGGTGCATCGCGTAATTGTTAATTCACATTTGAATTGGGATACCGAAATGACATCTGATCGTGATGTTTGGTGGAAAGAGGAAATGGAATTGGTGGATAGCGATTGTCCTGCAGAACCCATGGATTCCGAAGATATGTTGTTTATTCTTTATACTTCAGGTTCGACGGGAAAACCCAAAGGCGTGGTTCATACCTGCGGTGGATATGCTACGTATGTGAATTATTCGTTTCGCAATGTATTTCAGATTCAATCGGATGATGTGTATTGGTGCACCGCCGATATTGGTTGGGTAACCGGACATTCGTATTTATTGTATGGTCCATTGATGTCGGGAATTACTTCGGTGATGTTTGAAGGCATTCCGACTTTCCCCGATGCAGGACGTTTTTGGAGTGTCATCGATAAACATCGTGTGAATGTGTTTTACACTGCACCAACCGCCATTCGTTCCTTGATGGCTGCAGGAATTGATCATGTACTTCCGTATAACCTTCATTCATTACGCGTGTTAGGTTCTGTTGGAGAACCTATAAACGAAGAAGCTTGGCATTGGTACCATGTTAATGTGGGCAAAGAAAATTGTCCCATTGTGGATACATTCTGGCAAACCGAAACTGGTGGAATCATGCTTTCGGCATTGGCTGGTGTTACGCCATCTAAACCAAGTTTTGCAGGATTGCCATTGCCTGGAGTTCAACCTGTATTATTGAATGCCGAAGGAAAAGAAATTATAGAAAATAATCAGGAAGGTTATTTGGCATTCAAATTCCCGTGGCCATCCATGATACGCACAACGTATGGTGATCACGAACGCTGCAGAGTCACTTACTTTTCGACGTATGAAAATTATTATTTCACAGGAGATGGTGCGCGTCGCGATGAGAATGGTTTGTATCGAATTATTGGTCGCGTGGATGATGTAATCAATGTTTCGGGACATCGCTTCGGAACTGCCGAAATTGAAAATGCGATTAACCAAAACAAACATGTCATTGAAAGTGCTGTAGTTGGATATCCGCACGATATTAAAGGACAAGGAATTTATGCCTTTGTTATTTGTGATAAAATCCCAGAGCATCCCCAACAATTAAGGGAAGATATTTTTGAAACGGTAAGTGCCCAAATTGGACGTATTGCCAAGCCCGATAAGATTCAATTTGTAACGGGCTTACCTAAAACTAGATCTGGTAAAATTATGCGCCGCATACTTCGTAAAGTTGCTGAAGGGGAATTCGGAAATCTAGGCGATACGAGCACCTTGTTAGATCCAACAATTGTGGAGGAAATTATTGAAGGGCGCTTTTGAAATAATATAATGATTTAGATTTTTCAGCTAATTGCCAATTATGTATTTTTATATGAATGTCGAAAGTTCAACACTTAATAAACCTATTGATAAATATTCTTATAAATGAAAAATAGAATTTACATTCAAGATTGGCTCAAGTTTAAGCCATATAATAATCACTCAATCACAGATAATTATTATTTAAAATTGAGTAATGACATTAAAAATACAATGATTAACAGACCTGAATTTTTAAACATTCAGTCAAATTTAAAAGAAGAGGAAGTAAATAATTTATTCTGTTTCCTAGTTTCCTATTTTGAAGATATAATTTCTGATACAAAATTATGGTCTAGTTTTGTGAGTATTCACAAGCGTTTATATAAAAAAGAACTTCCTTTTTTTGAACTAGACGACTATTATGAAGATGAAATTAATAATCAAGATATTCGTTTTTTAATATGGTATTTTATAAATACAACACAAAAAGATAAATTCATTTTACCTTTTAATTCATTCATTACTGATGTTGCAGATATTATATACGATATTTTTGATAATGCATGGGATGATTCACCCGTTAACAGTCACCTTAAAACTTTTTATCAAATAGATTCATCTGTATATGATTATTATGATGCGAGAAAATTGATGGACATCGTATTATTTCAATCCTATTTGTTTTATTTTGACACATCAGCCGAAATCAGAGAAACGGAAACAGAAATAATTCAAAAAGGCAATAATAAAGAACATTTATTGTCGATTCTAAGAGAAAATAGAGACACCAATTTGCACAATTTACATTCAAGATTACTTGCATTAAATTCCAAAGAATGGACTTCAGCAATAATCAAAGATAATAAATCACTGAGTGATGATATATTGAACATTTCACAAAGAATATCCGGTTATTTCTTTTATAAAGGTCAAGACAATAAAGATATATTCCTTGAACATATTGCATCAAGCAAAAAGTTTAATATAACAAAAAAATCATTCGATTACTCTGCAAATTTGACTGAGGAAGATTCTATAATGTTTATGGGAATTGCAAGATGGAAGAACGAATGGTGGTTTTCAGGGGTTCAATTTAATCAAGATTTCAACGCGGATTTGATTTTAGACGAAAAGAATTCAATTGAAAGCAGAATGTCAGTGAATTTTTTAGACGATCAAACTGAAGATATGTATGAATTATTAAAAAGCCAGCAAGAAGCATTTTTAGAGTTCAATAATAATCAGGAAATAGCATTTATTCAATCGAATAAAATTGATGAATTCTTAAAGAATTTCACATCCTATTATAATTCGACTTTAAAACTTTCAAAGAAGGAAATTGAGGAGTCTAAAAAAAGACGAATCAATGATGGCTTCTTTGGATCAGATTCTGAAATGACTGATTTCTCCGAAGAAGAAGAGTTTTCTATTGTCTTTTTCAATCCTAAAAGTGGATGCGAAATTGTTTATGGGATAAATTCTGCATTTCCATTACCACATAATCCAACTTTTAAAATCGAAGAAAGTGAAAACCATTTAATGTATTTGTTTATGGATGAAACAATTTCTAAAGAGTTGGTTATGTTTTGTATCGAAAAATGCAAATCGAAACTACCTTATTTAAATTCCTTGATTGGAAGTTTATTGCTAATCGATATTGATTTTTTACTTCGTTTCTGGAAAAAAGAAAAATATCACTCAAAGCCATCAATATCTTTTATAGGTCAGAAAAAATATTAAAATGATTTTACTTCACTATATATTTCAATTTCAAAATCAATTTTAGACCTAATAAAATTCAATTTTATCATTTCATGATTAGAGCAGTTTTACAAATTATCATACTAGTTTTCATTATCAATCACGTTGCTTTATCGCAAGTTTCGATAACGAATCCTTCATCATTAAATCAGGATTTAACTTTCAATGGAACTCGAGTTAATCCTTATGATGTAGACAAAGACAGTGCTGCAAGTATCGAAATTACTGGATATATTGATACCTATTATGCATTGTATTCAGACGCAATTCCGCTCGATTCCTATCAGAAATTCCCGACAGTATCGCCTCGAAATAATCAATTTGGATTAAATATCGCCCAAGTTTCTGCACGCTATCAAAGCAACCGTTTTAGAGGTGTAATGACTATGTTTATGGGAGATGTTCCCAACAGCTCTTGGTCGCCCCGATTCAATTTTATTCAAGAAGCCAATGCCGGATTTAAATTGAGTAAAAACCTATGGTTAGATGCCGGATATTTTCGCACTCATTTTGGTTTGGAATCCATTCAACCGAGAGAGAACATGACATTAAGTGTTTCAACAACAACATTCTTTGAACCCTATTATTTAAGTGGTGTTAAGCTTACCTGGGAAGTAAATTCGAGATTAACATTGCAGACAAATGTTTTTAATGGATACAACAATTTTGTCGACAACAATAAAAATAAAGCCATGGGTTTCTCGATGGTTTATATTCCGAATAGCAATTTCAGTATTACTTACAGCAATTTAATTTCAGAAGAAACGCCTGGAAACGCAAAAGGAAATCGAACTCGGTTTTACAATAACTTATTTTCTGTTTACAAACATCAACGATTTACCATTGGAGGTGATATAAATTACGGAATCCAAAATCACACTTCCTTATCAACAAACGACCACCAAGCGATGATGTTTAGTGCATTGCTAGCTGCAAAATATCGCATCACGCATCAATGGGGAACATATATTCGAGGTGAATATTTTTCGGATCCGGATGAGATGCTAACGGGCCCCATCCAAAATGATGATAATCAATTATTGGGTTTACGCATTGGCGGTTTAACTGCTGGATTCGAATTCAAGCCTATTCCGAATGCATATTTCCGAATGGAAGGAAGATGGTTAGATGCTCGCAAAGAAGAACATGTTTTTCGATTGAATGGGAAACCTTCAAATAATCGTTACGAATTCTTAACGGGAATAGGATTGTGGTTTTAATAAAAAAGCCCGAATGAGATGCATTCAAGCTTTATCATTTTTGACATTTTACTTTTTAATTAAAACACCATCTTTTATTTCTACATCCATTAAAAATCCATTACAGAATCCTTTAAATATAGCTTGATCACCAGTCTTCACTGCTTTTGCATCAGCTAAGTGACGTGAATCAAGTGTTACACGAACGGCACCCATCATTGCATCCGGAAACGTAATCATAACACGAGCAATGGTATCGGACGTTTCAATGTCTCCAACCGTTCCGCTTACTTCAACTACTTTACCCACATAGGTCGTGTTTGCAGTTTGTTCATTGGCCTCAAATGCTTTGAATAAGAC
>JBBALS010000070.1:0-8224 GCA_040402915.1 Flavobacteriales bacterium | reverse complement strand
GCATGCAGCAATCGGCAAGACTTCCTTTTCAGAAGACAAACTTTTTGATAATGCGAAAGAATTAATTCAGACAATTCTGAAATTAAAACCTTCGTCAGCAAAAGGAACTTATGTAAGAAGTATTTACATGTCGAGTACGATGAGTCCTTCAGTAGCAGTTGATTTAAAATCAATCGGCGCTTGATTATCTAACACTTTTAATTCTTGAAGAAATGAAAAAAGATGAAAAAGACCAGGTAATCATTGAACTGGTTGAAAAATTAACAGCAACAAAGAACTTCTACCTAACCGATACATCAGCGTTGACAGTTGAGAAAACGAACAAACTTCGTAGAACTTGCTTCAACAGAAATATCGAATTACAGGTAGTAAAGAACACTCTTTTAAAGAAAGCTTTAGAGCGTTTGGATGCGGATTACTCTCCGTTATTTCCAGTACTTCATGGCACAACTGCAGTTATGTTTACTCAATCGGTAAATGAGCCTGCTAAACTTATTAAAGAGTTTCGAAAAACAAACGATAAGCCGACCCTGAAAGCAGCTTTTGTAGAAGAATCATTCTACATTGGTGACAATCAGATCGATGCGCTTATTGCAATCAAAACTAAAAACGAGGTTATTGGCGAAATCATTGGATTGTTACAATCTCCTGCTAAAAATGTTATTTCTGCTCTTCAATCGGGTGGAAATACTATTGCAGGTTTGGTTAAAACACTCTCTGAACGTTAATCTCTCAAAATTTTAATTAACCCTTTTTTTTAATTCAACTAAAAACAACATACAATGGCAGACTTGAAAGCTTTCGCGGAACAGTTAGTTAACCTGACAGTAAAGGAAGTGAACGAACTGGCTCAGATCCTTAAAGACGAATACGGTATTGAACCTGCTGCTGCAGCAGTAGCTATCGCTGCTCCTTCTGGAGATGGCGGTGCAGTTGCAGAAGAGAAGACTTCATTCGACGTAATCCTTAAGGCAGCTGGCGGTAACAAACTAGCAGTTGTGAAACTGGTTAAGGAATTAACTGGTCTTGGACTGAAAGAAGCAAAAGATCTTGTTGACGGAGCTCCAAAGCCCCTTAAAGAAGGTGTAAGTAAGGAAGAAGCAGAAGCGTTAAAATCGCAGCTGACTGAAGCCGGTGCTGAAGTTGAGGTTAAATAATCCAACTCATCATTAACAACAGCTTAAGACTTCAATAATTATTGAGGTCTTAAGTTGTTTGTATGCATTTCTCTTTTTTTGCTTTTTCATTCTAAACTCAGTACTTTGTCTTATACTAAAAAACGCCCGAGCAGGTTCAGCTTTGCATCTAGCAAGCTACCTATTGATTATCCGGATTTCCTCGATGTTCAGGTTCAATCGTTCAAGGATTTTTTCCAGCTAGAGACTACGCCGGAAAATCGTCAGAACGAAGGTCTCTTCAAGGTGTTTTCGGAGAATTTTCCAATTTCGGATGCACGGAACAATTTCGTTCTCGAATTTCTTGATTATTTTATTGATCCACCTCGTTATTCTATCGAGGAATGTTTGGATCGTGGATTAACCCACAGCGTTCCGCTGAAAGCCAAACTAAAGCTTTATTGTACAGATCCGGAACATGAGGATTTTGAAACAATCGTTCAGGATGTTTATTTGGGAACAATCCCTTATATGACTCCGAAAGGCACATTTGTTATAAATGGAGCTGAACGTGTTGTTGTTTCTCAGCTTCATCGTTCTCCAGGTGTGTTCTTTGGTCAAAGTCGCCATGCAAATGGAACAAAATTATACTCTGCCAGAGTTATCCCTTTTAAAGGATCTTGGATAGAGTTTGCAACCGATATTAACAGCGTGATGTACGCGTATATTGACCGTAAGAAAAAACTTCCGGTTACTACTCTTCTTCGTGCTATCGGTTATGAAAGTGATAAAGACATTCTTGAAATTTTCGGTCTTGCTGACGAATTTAAAGTGAGCAAAACAAGTATTAAAAATGCAGTTGGTCGTAAATTGGCAGCTCGTGTTTTGAAAACTTGGATTGAAGATTTCGTAGATGAAGATACTGGTGAAGTAGTTTCTATTGAAAGAAATGAAGTAATCATCGATCGCGAAACTGTAATTGAAAAAGACCACATTGATTTAATTCTTGAATCAGGTGTTAAGTCCATTATCCTGCATAAGGATGATATCAATTCAGCCGATTATACAATCATATACAATACTTTACAGAAAGATACTTCCAACTCGGAAAAAGAAGCTGTAGAGCATATCTATCGTCAATTACGTAATGCAGAACCACCTGATGAGGAAACTGCACGTGGTATTATTGACAAACTTTTCTTTTCTGATAAACGTTACGATTTAGGTGATGTTGGTAGATACCGCATCAATAAAAAATTGAATCTTGAAATTGGAAATGAAACTCGCGTTTTAACTAAACAAGATATCATTTCAATCATTCGCTATTTAATTGAACTTATCAATTCAAAAGCAGATGTCGATGATATTGATCACTTGTCAAACCGTCGTGTTCGTACAGTTGGTGAACAATTACATGGTCAGTTCGGTGTTGGACTTTCTCGTATGGCTCGTACCATTCGTGAGCGTATGAATGTTCGTGACAACGAAGTATTTACTCCAACCGATTTGATTAATGCAAAGACTTTATCAAGCGTTATCAACTCGTTCTTCGGAACTAATCAGTTATCACAATTCATGGATCAAACCAATCCGCTTTCGGAGATTACGCACAAGCGTCGTCTTTCTGCACTCGGGCCAGGTGGACTTTCACGTGAGCGTGCTGGTTTTGAGGTTCGTGACGTTCACTATACACATTACGGACGTCTTTGTACAATCGAAACTCCGGAAGGACCAAACATTGGTTTGATTTCTTCCTTGTGTGTATTTGCTAAAATTAACAAACTTGGTTTCATCGAAACACCTTACCGTACTGTTACAGATGGTAAAGTTGATATTGATAAACCAATTATATACTTAAGTGCTGAAGAAGAAGAAACATCCATAATTGCTCAATCAAAAACAGCAACTGATGATTTCGGAAATTTTTCTGATCCTAAAGTAAAAGCACGTTTTGCAGGTGACTTCCCAGTGGTTGAACCCAAGCAAATTAAATTGATGGATGTTGCACCAAATCAAATTGCGTCAATTGCAGCTTCATTAATTCCGTTCCTTGAACATGATGATGCCAACCGTGCATTGATGGGTTCAAACATGATGCGTCAGGCCGTTCCTTTGTTGAATCCTGAAGCTCCTTATGTAGGTACTGGATTAGAAGCTTCTGTTGCCAGAGATTCTCGTGTTTTAATTAATGCAGAAGGCGAAGGTATTGTTGAGTGGGTAGATGCGAATGAAATTGTAATTCGTTATAACCGCAATGATGACGAACGCTTAGTGAGTTTTGAAGACGATGTTCGTAAATATAAGCTTACTAAATTCCGTAAAACCAATCAAAATACAACGATCAATCTGAAGCCAATTGTTGCCAAAGGAGAGAAAGTTGTTTTAGGACAGGTTTTATGTGAAGGTTATGCTACTCAAGGTGGAGAGCTCGCTTTAGGACGAAATCTTAAAGTAGCATTCATGCCTTGGAAAGGGTATAACTTTGAGGATGCGATTGTTATTTCGGAACGTATTATTCGTGAAGATGTATTTACAAGTCTCCATATTGAAGAATTTGTTCTAGAAGTTCGAGATACTAAGCGTGGATTGGAAGAATTAACATCCGATATTCCGAATGTTAGTGAAGAAGCTACTAAAGATCTCGATGAACATGGATTAATTCGTATTGGAGCTGATGTTAAACCAGGCGATATTCTTATTGGTAAGATTACTCCTAAAGGTGAAACAGATCCATCTCCAGAAGAAAAACTATTAAGAGCCATCTTTGGTGATAAAGCGGGCGATGTAAAAGATGCTTCTTTGAAGGCACCTCCATCATTGAACGGTGTTGTAATCGATAAAAAGTTGTTTTCTCGTATCATTAAAGATCGTAAATCGAAGACTGAAGAAAAACCAACTTTAGCTAAGATTGACGTTGAACGTGAAAAGGAAATTGTTGAACTTAAAAGCAGATTGGTTGATAAACTCTTCCAATTGGTGAATGGTAAAACTTCTCAAGGAATTAATAATAATTTCAAAGAAGAATTAGTACCAAAAGGAGCTAAGTTCACAGTAAAGATGCTTCAAGGTATCGAATACACATCAGTTAATCCCAATAAATGGACAACTGATAAGGATAAGAATCAACTGATTAAGATCTTGTTGAATAATTATCTTATTCGTTTTAATGACATCAATGGTGTTGCAAAACGTAAGAAGTTTGCTGCAACTGTTGGGGATGAACTACCTGCTGGTATTGTTCAGCTTGCTAAAGTTTACATTGCTAAAAAACGTAAGCTAAAAGTGGGCGATAAGATGGCGGGACGTCACGGAAATAAAGGTATTGTTGCCAAGATTGTTCGTGATGAAGAGATGCCATTCCTAGCTGATGGAACTCCAGTTGATATTGTATTAAATCCCCTAGGTGTTCCATCTCGTATGAACCTTGGACAGATTTATGAAACGGTATTAGCTTGGGCAGGTAAAGAATTGGGAATGACTTTCGCAACACCAATTTTTGATGGTGCTACCATTGATCAGATCAATGAATATACTGACAAAGCAGGAGTACCACGTTATGGTCGTACGTATTTGCACGATGGTGGAACAGGTGATCGTTTCGATCAACCAGCAACAGTAGGTATCATTTACATGTTGAAGCTCGGTCACATGGTTGACGATAAGATGCATGCTCGTTCTATTGGACCTTATTCACTTATTACTCAACAACCATTGGGTGGTAAGGCACAATTCGGTGGACAGCGTTTTGGAGAGATGGAGGTTTGGGCACTTGAAGCATTCGGTGCTGCTAATATTCTTCAAGAAATTCTCACTGTTAAGTCCGATGATGTTGTTGGACGTGCTAAAGCTTACGAAGCGATTGTTAAAGGAGATAACATGCCAACACCAGGAATTCCTGAGTCGTTTAACGTGTTACTTCATGAACTTCGCGGGCTTGGCTTGAAAATCACCCTCGAATAGATTTCTAGTCCCGGCATGAACCTCATGCCGGGATATTTTATTCATTAAGAATCAGATCAATAATGGCTTTGCGCAAAGACATAAAACTTAAGAGTAATTTTAAAAGAATCATCGTTAGCCTGGCATCTCCGGAAGATATTCTGGATCAAAGTCATGGTGAAGTTTTAAAACCAGAAACAATTAACTACAGAACCTACAAACCCGAAATGGGTGGGCTTTTCTGTGAGCGAATTTTTGGTCCGGTGAAAGATTATGAATGCCATTGCGGTAAATACAAACGTATCCGATATAAAGGAATTATTTGTGACCGTTGTGGAGTTGAAGTAACAGAGAAGAAAGTTCGTCGTGAACGTATGGGACACATCCAATTGGTTGTTCCTGTTGCTCACATTTGGTTTTTTCGCTCTTTACCAAACAAAATTGGTTACTTACTTGGTTTAGCAACTAAGAAATTAGATGCTATTATATATTACGAACGTTACGTAATCATTCAAGCAGGTCTGGCCGGTGAACAAGGATTGGGCTACATGGATTTTTTAACGGAAGAAGAATACCTTCTTGCATTGGAAAATTTACCTAAAGAAAATCAATATCTTGACGATAGCGATCCGAATAAGTTCATTGCCAAAATGGGAGCTGATGCATTAAACATGCTTCTTTCTCGTTTGAATTTGGAGGAACTTTCATACGATCTTCGTCACAAAGCAAATACAGAAACCTCTCAACAACGTAAAAACGAAGCACTTAAACGTCTTCAAGTTGTTGAATCTTTCCGTATGGCAAATGATGGAAACAAAGTAAATCGTCCAGAGTGGATGATTTTGAAAGTGATTCCGGTTATTCCACCAGAATTACGCCCATTAGTGCCTTTGGATGGTGGTCGTTTTGCGACTTCCGATTTGAATGATTTATACCGTCGTGTTATCATCCGTAATAATCGTCTAAAACGATTAATCGAGATTAAAGCACCAGAGGTAATTTTGCGTAACGAAAAGCGTATGTTGCAAGAGGCAGTGGATTCATTGCTTGACAACTCTCGTAAATCAAACGCAGTTAAGACTGAGTCAAACCGTGCTTTGAAATCCCTTTCGGATTCATTGAAAGGAAAGCAAGGTCGTTTCCGTCAGAACTTACTCGGAAAACGTGTCGATTATTCTGCTCGTTCGGTAATTGTCGTTGGACCTGACTTAAAATTGCATGAGTGTGGTCTTCCAAAAGACATGGCAGCAGAGCTATTCAAGCCGTTCATTATTCGTAAGATGATCGAACGTGGTGTTGTGAAAACAGTGAAGAGTGCAAAGAAAATTGTAGACAAGAAAGAGCCAATTGTTTGGGATATTCTTGAAAATATTTTGAAGGGTCACCCGGTATTATTAAATCGTGCCCCAACACTTCACCGTTTAGGTATCCAATCATTTCAACCAAAGTTGATTGAAGGAAAAGCGATTCAACTTCACCCATTAGTTTGTACGGCATTCAACGCCGATTTCGATGGTGACCAGATGGCTGTTCACGTTCCACTTGGAAATGCAGCTATTCTTGAAGCTCAATTATTGATGTTGGCATCTCATAACATCTTGAATCCAGCAAATGGTGCTCCTATCACAGTTCCATCTCAAGACATGGTTCTTGGTTTATATTATACAACCAAAGGTCGTAGAACAGATGAAACTCGTGTGTTAAAAGGAGAAGGTTCTACTTTCTATTCTGCAGAAGAAGTAATTATTGCGTTTAACGAAAAACGTGTAGATCTTCATGCTTGGATAAATGTAAAAACCAATGTTAAAGAAGGCGATGTTTTAGTTCGTAAACTTGTTGAAACTACCGTTGGACGAGTATTGTTTAATCAAGTTGTTCCAACACAAGTAGGTTATATTAATGAGTTGCTTACTAAGAAATCATTGCGCGATATTATCGGTAAAATTGTGAAGGAAACAGGTATGGCTGTAACGGCTAAGTTCCTTGACGATATTAAAGATCTTGGTTTCACAATGGCATTCCGTGGAGGTCTTTCTTTCAACTTAGGTGACGTAATTGTTCCTGAGGATAAGGAAAAGATGGTAGAAGATGCGAATACGCAAGTGGAAGAAGTAATGATGAACTACAACATGGGTTTCATTACGAACAACGAGCGTTACAATCAGATTATTGATATTTGGACACATACAAATTCTCGTTTAACTCAGCGTTTAATGACGCAATTGGTTAACGATAATCAAGGATTTAATCCAATTTACATGATGCTCGATTCTGGAGCACGTGGTTCTAAAGAACAGATTCGTCAGCTTTCAGGTATGCGTGGATTGATGGCTAAGCCACAAAAATCTGGAGCATCAGGAGGAGAAATTATCGAGAATCCAATTCTTTCTAACTTTAAGGAAGGTCTTTCAATCCTTGAGTACTTCATTTCAACTCACGGTGCGCGTAAAGGACTTGCCGATACGGCTTTGAAAACGGCTGATGCGGGTTATTTAACTCGTCGTTTGGTGGATGTTTCTCAGGACGTTATTATTTGTGCTGAAGATTGTGGAACTCTTCGTGGTTTGACTGCTATCCCATTGAAGAATAACGAGGAAATCGTTGAAAGTTTATATGACAGAATCTTAGGTCGTACATCGCTTCATGATGTTTACAGCCCAACTACTGGAGAACTTTTAATTTTGAGTGGAGAGCAAATTCGTGAAGATGATGCAGAAAAAATTGAAGCATCAGGATTAGAAGCAGTTGAAATTCGTTCTGTATTAACCTGTGAATCAGAGCAAGGTGTATGTTCGAAATGTTACGGACGTAACTTGGCGAGTGGTCGCATGGTTCAGAAAGGTGAAGCAGTTGGAGTTATTGCAGCTCAGTCAATTGGTGAGCCGGGTACTCAGCTTACACTTCGTACGTTCCACGTTGGAGGTACGGCATCGAACACTGCTACAGCTTCTAAAGTTGAGGCGCGTTTTGATGGTATTCTTGAAATTGACGAATTACGTACTGTTTCAAAAGAGAAAGAAGACGAAAATAACAAGTTCACTGAAATCGTTATTGGACGATCTGCAGAAATGCGAATTATCGATCCTAAAACAATGGTAATCCTTACCACAGCAAATATTCCTTACGGTGCTACCATCTATGTGAAAAATGGGGTAACTGTTAAAAAAGGA
>JBBALS010000069.1:0-8258 GCA_040402915.1 Flavobacteriales bacterium | reverse complement strand
GTAAGTAGCCACCTAGAAAATAAAAAATGAAGCATGGAATAATTAGCGCCCAATTAATCTGGTTAATTCGTTCAATGACCATTTGGTTTTCAATGAGTTGATCTATGTCCTCCACGGCAGTTCCATCTGGACTTTTCTTCATCAACATTTCAATTTTATCTGCACTGAATTTTTCTTTTACAACAGTATTCAAGAAAACGGTATAGATAGAAGCCGTGAGAATAACCCAAAGTAAAAACTGCGTTAAACCAACTAAGGCAATTCCGATGATTTTGCCCATCATTAATTCAAATGGTTTTACCGAGGAAATGATGAGTTCAACAATTCGATTCGATTTCTCTTCAATAACACCGCGCATTACTTGCGAACCAAATAGAAATATGAAAAAGTAAATCAATATCCCAGCAAAGGCACCCAGAGCGGTACTCACTTCTACATCATTGCTTTTATCCTTTGCATCTTTATGATTTAAGTCTACGTTTTGAATCGAAACCTTTACCGTTTTTTCGATGCTCGAAACCAAATCTTTATCAACGCCATTTGCTTTAAGCATAGCACGTTCAAGCTGTTTCTCCAATTGATTTTCGATGTAAATCTTCACATTCAAACTCACCTGATTGGGTGAATACAATTTGATGCTTCGTTGGGTAACGATTAAGTTATCGTCTTGTGCTTTAGGAATATAGACCAAAGCATAATTGCCTGATTTCTCGAGATTTCGTTTAGCTTCATCCAGTGAAACATGCGAATATGAAAATTGTATAGTTGGGTTCGATTGAAGTTGATAATCCATCATGCCCGTTTCATCGAGAACCACAATAGATCGCACACTTTCGTTTGCACTTGCTAGCCAAACAGGAACAATTGCAACACCCGCCATAAGCAGCGGACCCAAAATGGTCATGATGATAAACGAGCGCTTCCGAACACGCGTTAAATATTCTCGTTGAATAATCAGGCTAATTTTTCCCATGATTTAAACCGGTTCTTTAACGTTTTGAATAAATATATCATTCATTGATGGGAGTATTTCTTTAAAACTTATAATCTCACAAACCGGCATCACAGCATTCAATAAATTATTAATTGTATTGTTGCCGAGAAGCTTCAATTGCACTTTGCAAATTTCACCATCCGATTGCTTATCTATTAATTCAAACCCAGTCCAAAGCGCGGTTGTAAAAGAAAGCATGTTACCACGAAATACCATTTCGAACGTATTATTACGAAATTGATTTTGGATATCGCGCACTTTGCCGTCTAGAATTTTCTTGCTTTTGTTAATAAGTGCAATACTATCGCATAACTCCTCAACCGTTTCCATGCGGTGTGTTGAAAAGATGATGGTTGATCCCTTTTTACTTAAATCGAGAATTTCATTGCGAATGATTGCTGCATTTACTGGATCGAAACCAGAGAATGGCTCATCGAAAATCAACAATTCGGGTTCATGCAAAACGGTAACAACAAACTGAACTTTTTGAGCCATTCCTTTCGAAAGCTCTTCCACCTTCTTATTCCACCACGATTGCATTTCAAACTTTTCGAACCAAATGCGAAGACGACGCTTCGCTTCATTTTTTTCAAGTCCACGCAAGCGAGCCAAGTACATGCATTGTTCACCAACCTCCATTTTTTTATAAAGACCACGCTCTTCAGGCAAATATCCGATGCGTTGCACATGCGAAAGATTCATGGGTTCGCCTTTAAAAAACAAACTTCCAGAATCGGGAATGGTAATTTGATTGATGATGCGAATCAAGGATGTTTTTCCTGCACCGTTTGGACCAAGTAAACCAAAAATGGCTCCTTGTTCAACAGCAATACTCACATCGTTTAATGCACAATAATTTCCGTAATACTTGGAAATATTGCGGGCTTCAAATAAGGGTGTAGACATAATAAAAACGGCCACATCGTGGCCGTCAAATATATAGCAATTTAAATTTAATGGAAATACTCCTTCATGCGATCAAAAAACGACTTCTCTTTCTTTCCCGGTTGAGGAGTAAAATTAGCGGCAGTTCTCAATCCTTCCAAAATCTGCTTTTCTTCTGGACTTAGCTGTTGTGGTGTCCAAACATTCACATCTACAAGTAAATCGCCTCTTTCGTAACCATTCACTTCTGGAAGACCTTTGCCACGAAGTCGGTAAACTTTGCCACTTTGAGTTCCTGGATCAATTTTAAACTTGGCCTTTCCTTCAAGAGTGGGTATTTCGATGGAAGTTCCTAATGCGGCATCTGAAAAGCTGATGTAGCAATCATGGTAAAGATTGGTGCCATCTCTTTTAAGTTCAGGATGTTCCACTTCTTCAATGCTCACTAATAAATCGCCAGAAACTCCGCCGCGTGGTGCTGCATTTCCACGTCCTGCAACATTGAGCTGCATTCCTTCCCCAACCCCTGCTGGAATGTTGATGCTAATTACTTCTTCGTCTCGAAGGATACCATCGCCAGAGCAGGTTTTACATTTGCTTGCAATTGTTCTTCCTTCACCATCGCATGCGGGACAAGCAGAAGCCGTTTGCATTTGACCAAGAATGGTGTTGGTTATGCGTGTTACTCTACCAGCGCCCTTGCATGTATTACATGTGTTGAATGATGAACCTTTATCTGCACCTGTTCCTGTGCAGGTTTTACAAGGCACGAACTTGTTAACCTTAATCTTCTTTTCAACACCAGTAGCAACCTCTTCTAAGGTAAGTTTTACTTTGATACGAAGATTTGTGCCTTTGTGAACACGTCGTCCTTGTTGCTGACCGCCGCCAAAACCACCGAATCCACCGCCAAAACCTGATTGCCCGAAGATATCTCCAAACTGGCTAAAGATATCATCCATGTTCATTCCACCGCCGCCATATCCACTACCACCGCCTGAACTTGCTGCACCTTGATGACCAAAGCGATCGTATCGAGCTCGTTTATCCGGATTACTTAAAACATCATATGCTTCGGCTGCCTCTTTGAATTTCTCTTCCGCTTCTTTGTCGTCGGGATTTTTATCGGGATGATATTTAACAGCCATCTTTCGATAAGCCTTTTTCAATTCTGTTTCATCCGTGTTTTTAGAAACTCCTAATATCTCGTAATAATCTCTTTTTGCCATGTCGAATTTCTCAATAATTAACTTCCAACAACTACTTTGGCAAAACGAATTACTTTACCATTGAGTGAATATCCTTTTTCTAATTCATCAAGCACTTTCCCTTTCATGGTATCGTCTGGGGAAGGAATAGATGTAATGGCTTCATGAAAATCGGCATCGAAGGTCTCGCCCTGCGCGCTCATTTCCTCCAAACCTTTAGAGATAAGTATATTTCTAAATTTGTGATAAATAAGTTGCATTCCTTCTTTTACAACAGCAATATCATCAGCATTTTCCATTGCTTTTGCAGCACGATCAAAATCGTCTAATACGGGCAGAATGGCAGTAAAAGTGTCAGATGCAGCAGTTTTTGAAAACTCGACGCGCTCTCGGGCACTGCGTTTTCTATAATTATCAAATTCAGAATACAAACGTAGATAACGATCGTTCATTTCTGCAAATTTCAATTGCCATTCGTCATCTTTATTCTCACTATTTATATTATCGGGATTTACTGATTCCTCCGAGTTAACTTCCGAATCAACCACCATATTTTCTTCAGAGTTTATTGGCTGTTCGTTGGATTGAGATGAATTAATTGGATTTTCGTTGGGAGTGTGATTTCCTTGCTGGCTCATGTTTGTAAAAAAATTTCGTATTCGCTTACGCATTGTTAAGAATTTTGCCTTTTGGCAACGATAGTGCCATCAAGTCCTTAAGGACAATATGACAGAATGCGATAAGACGTTAAAATAATGAAGCATAAAAAACCCCGACAAAGACTTGTCAGGGTATGAAAAAATTGAATTTTATTAATTCTTGATATACTTATCGAGTTCTGTTTCAAGAGCCGGGCCTCTTAAATTCTTTGCTAAAATAACTCCATTTGCATCAATAAGAAAGTTTGCTGGAATGCTGTTAATTCCATAAAGTGCAGCAGCTTTAGATCCCCAACCTCCTAAATCGCTTACATGATTTTCCCAAACTAATCCATCTTTCTTAATTGCAGCCATCCAAGGATCTTTTTTCATGTCCAATGAAACATTGTATATAGTAAAACCTTTGGCTCCTTTGAATTTCATTTTCGAATACTTATTGTATGCGTTCACCACATTTGGATTTTCCATGCGGCAAGGTCCACACCATGAAGCCCAAAAATCGATAAGTACCACTTTGCCACGTAGAGATGACAATTTTATTTCTTTCCCGTCTGGACTGGAAAGTGTTAACTCCGGAGCCACGTTACCAATTTGAACACCTGTTGGTGGATTTTGGTTTGATGATTTTTGACTTTGTCCGTTTAAAAATGCGCCACCTAGAATAAATGTGAATGCCGCAATTACGAGTAATAAATTTAGTTTTTTCATAGTTCAAATTTATAAATTTTGATAACAAATATTAAGCCTTAAAAAAATATTAAGGAAAAACTGTCCTAATAAAACTCCTTGTTTTCTATAAATCAATCAATTAGTTAAAAACGTTTAATCTGAGCACCTAAAGCTTGAAGACGCGTATCGATATTTTGATACCCACGATCAATTTGTTCGATATTATCTATTATACTAGTACCTTCAGCAGAAAGTGCTGCAATTAATAAGGAAACACCTGCACGAATATCGGGAGAAGTCATGCGAATGCCTCGAAGTTTGTACTTACGATTCAATCCAATAATAGTGGCCCGATGTGGATCACAAAGAATAATTTGCGCTCCCATATCGATAAGTTTATCGACAAAAAACAAACGGCTCTCGAACATTTTTTGGTGAACCAACACGCTTCCATTTGCTTGTGAAGCAACCACCAAAATAATACTCAAAAGATCGGGAGTAAATCCTGGCCAAGGAGAATCGGATACCGTTAATATAGATCCGTCTATGTATTTATTGATGGTATAACTCTCTTGTTCTGGAATTACAATATCATCACCATCGCGAAAAAGTTCTATGCCCAAACGACGAAACACATCGGGAATCATTCCTAGATGATCGTAACCAGTATCTTTAATTCGGATATTACTTTGGGTCATTGCAGCAAGTCCAATGAAAGAGCCTATCTCAATCATATCAGGCAACATGCGGTGTTCGCAACCACCTAATTCTTTTACCCCTTCAATTGTCAATAAATTGGAACCGACACCCGAAATTTTGGCGCCCATGCTAATTAGCATTTTACATAATTGTTGAATGTAGGGCTCGCAAGCTGCATTGAAAATTGTTGTTGTTCCTTTGGCCATCGTTGCAGCCATCAAGATATTGGCTGTTCCTGTAACGGAAGCTTCATCGAGCAACATAAAAGCACCTTTGAGTTCTTTTGCCTCCACTTTGTAAAAGCTTTCAACACTATCAAAATCGAAAGATGCTCCGAGACTTTGGAAACCGATAAAATGCGTATCCATTCTGCGGCGACCAATTTTATCACCTCCAGGTTTTGGAATATACCCACGGCCAAAACGCGTAAGTAAAGGTCCAACAATCATAACTGAACCTCGCAAAGCAGAGCCTTTCTTCTTGAATTCTTCCGAAACCATGAAATCAACATCCACATTATTTGCTGTAAAAGCCCAAGAGCCGTTACCAAGCTTTTCAACAAGAACGCCTAATGCACCAAGCAACTCGATGAGTTTATTGACATCAATAATGTCTGGAACATTATGAATGACACAGCGTTGGGAAGTTAACAAAACAGCACATAAAATCTGCAATGCTTCATTTTTAGCCCCTTGTGGAACGATTTCACCTTGAAGTCGTTTTCCACCAATAATTTCGAATCTATTCATTTAAATAATGCTGATTATTATTTCAAAATTTACGTTTGAAATTCTTCTGTTTTTGTCTTCCTTTATTAAACTTCTTGCCTTGTTGTTGGGAATTATTTTGGGCAATTCCTTCAGCAACAACAATCATATTAGAACCTTCGGCTGGCTGAAGTAAGCCACCCGAAAGCGTGTTCATATCTTTAAAAATTTGATCATCTTGAACAGAGTCGCGATTCCAAGTGAGGTACGATTTTTTAAGATTATAAGCAATTGCTCCAATTAAAGCTTCACGAACAGGGCCTTCTTCTACCTTATTTGCTTCATCAATCACCTTTTCAATTATTTTCCCATAGTGTCGGAAACGGATATTCGAATTTGGATAAGGAATGCGTTCCGGTTTTGTTTGAAAACTTTCTCTTGAAGGAATTGGATATGGTGAGTCTACATCCAATCGGAAATTAGACATAATAAATAAATGATCCCAAAGCTTGTGTTTGAAATCACTTACATCACGTAAATGTGGATTTAATTGACCCATTACGGATATGATATAACGGGCCATTGTATTTCGCTCTTCTTTTTCAGAAATTTCGCATGTATGGTCAATCATACGCTGAATATGACGGCCGTACTCTGAAATAATAAGTTGAGGTCTTTGGGAATTGTATTCCATGAATGTTGTTGAATTATCTTGCCCTAAATACTTTTGGGCTGTATTATTATGTGTAAAGGCTGACGAATGTAATAAGAAAATTGCCTATTCTTTAATTTTCAATCGAGCAAACTTAAGCAATAATTGTTTTTGTCCCACTTCTTGAAAAAAGATGGTTGCCTTTAACTCACCTGTTCGTCCTTCAATATTGAGCACTTTACCTGGTCCAAATCGTTCATGAACAACCTCCATTCCTGTTTGTAATTTGCTCACATCATCGGCAATAAACGTTGATTTAATATTGGGATTTTGAGGTGTATCGGGATTAATTTTTTTCAAGGGAGTAAATCCTTTCAGAGGTTGGATTGGATTTAATTCTTGCGGTTTTGCGCTCTTTGATTTAAGTGTACTTGATGTGTTTCGAGGCGTAAAACTTCCAAATTCAGAACGATCTGAACTAAAATCTAAAAAGCCCTTGGGTTCGGAAGCAACAGGTATATCTAATAAAGATGGGTCAATTTCTTCCAAAAAGCGACTTGGTTCTGAATGGGTTACTTGACCCCAACGAAAACGAGTTGTTGCACTTGATAAAGTAAGGTATTTTTCGGCACGGGTAATGGCAACATAAAATAATCGGCGTTCTTCTTCCAATTCCTCGCGGCTATTTAAAGAGAGTTGAGAAGGAAATAAATTTTCCTCCATTCCAACAACAAAAACAGCAGGATATTCTAATCCTTTCGCAGCATGAATAGTCATTAAAGAAACTCTGTTAGGATCTTCTTTTTCATTCTCATCGGCATCGGTAAGTAAAGCTATGTCTTGCATAAAAACATCTAATGTACGCTCAGCCACTTCATCATCACTTTCGGGGAGCGTATGAACAAATTCCTGAATACCATTCAATAATTCAAGAACATTTTCATGCTTACTAATTCCTTCCGGAGTTTTATCAATTCCTAATTCCTTTAATAATCCGGATGACCGAGCAATGTGTATCGCTAAATCGTAAGCAGATGCAGTCTTTAAACCATGCTGAAAACTCTTAATCATGGTCACAAAGTCGATAACTTTCTGAGCAGAAGCTCCATTCAATGGCCGATATAAAGCCATCCCTTCAATAGTATCCCACAAACTTTTACCATGTTGACCTGCAGCAACAATGATCTTTTCGAGCGAGGTTTTTCCTATACCACGAGCAGGATAATTGATAACTCGTTTCAGCGCTTCTTCATCATTTGGATTAATCGTTAAACGGCAATAAGCTAATAGATCTTTAATTTCCTTTCGTTTATAAAAAGATAAACCGCCATAAATACGATATGGAATACCTCGTTTCCGAAGCGATTCTTCCATGGAACGGCTCTGGGAATTTGTTCTATATAAAATTGCAATGTCGCTATTGGGCAATTGCATATTCATTCTTAAATCGAATATTCCATTTGCGACCAATGTAGCTTCTTCGTTGTCAGTACTTGCTTTTAATAACCGAATACGTTCACCGACAACATTATCTGTCCATACAACCTTTTTTAACTGCTCTTTATTGTTTCGAATAACACTGTTTGCCGCTTGAACGATGGTTTTGGTGGAACGATAATTTTGCTCAAGTTTAAATACCTTAAGTTCCGGGTAGTCTTTCTCAAAGTTTAATATGTTTTGAATATTGGCCCCACGAAACGCATAAATACTTTGAGCATCATCACCAACTACACAAATATTTTGATACATAGCCGCTAATTTCTTTACGATTAGGTACTGACTAAA
>JBBALS010000068.1:1193-8263 GCA_040402915.1 Flavobacteriales bacterium | reverse complement strand
CTAAGATATCATAAGAACCCGTTGTTGTTGGAGTAAAATCCAAACGAGACAAAAGTCCACAATAATCATCATTAAAAGCAAGTGCGCCACCTACTCCACCTTGAGCATAAACCGTTAGTCGGGTATCTGGAACAAATGAGTTAGAACAAGTTGAAATACGGTAAGTACTACCAGCTTGAAGCCCGGTAATTCTATTGTATTCTCCGGCGTAAATGCAATCATCAGTACCTACTGAAGCTCCGATTACTGTTGGAGCACTGTAAGTTGTCCAATTTGCATTGTTATAAGCACATTGAGCTTTGATACTTGTAGACAAAACTGTCAGAAGCAAAAGCGAAGTTAAAATTGAGTATATCTTTTTCATAGTTTCTTTCGATTGATACATCTATATGTATAGTCTTTCAAATTATTTCGTTGAATTAGGTTGTTTGCGTTTCAGCTTACCAGAACCATTTGTATGTTCTGAAAGATACTTGTTGTAAGCCGCAGGATTTGCATTTATCCAATCAGCTTTCGCGTTTTGATAATTCTTTTCATCCAATGAAGGATTACCTGTTGAAATATATTTTGGATATCCCGGAAGATCTATGATTGTTGTTTCACGAATTCGAGCATCTTTAGAAATAGATGGATTGGAATTCATTTTTACTTCTTTATTCGATTTTGTTTTAACATTATTCGACTTAACAGAAGTGTTTTTAGCATCAACCGAATTTGAACGTAATTGCTCAACGCGTTTGCTTTCTTTTTCTTTCCAAGCTTCAACAGCTTTTGCATGATTGGCAAGATCAATTTCAGCATTACCTGTAGATTGAAGTTTCGGCATTGGATTGGGAGTTGACGAACTTGAGGCATTATTTTGAGAATAGCCAGCAAGTGATATCAGCAACATGCAAATTAGCAAGTGAAGCTGAAAACGAAAGCACTGTTTCATAGAAATAGATTAGAATTGGTTATTATAAGCTGAATTGAAAGTAAAATAATTTACCCTGAGCAAAAATATCGAAATCTTGCAGAGAAAAAAATCTTTGTTGAAAAAAGATAATATTAAAATTCCTATATAAATCAGGCACTTCAGAAACAAGGCACATAAATTACTCAAAATAATTATAAAAACCCTTACATATATATGCCATTTAAATGTCGATTTGTTCAATTGAAAGAAAATATCAAACTTCCTTTAGATGTCATTGATTGATGATAATGAATAAATCTATCTTTGCCGCTTAATATTGAGTTATGGATAAGAATACAATCATTGGACTTTTATTAATAGGTGCTATCATGATAGGTTTTACCTATTATAATAAACCAGATCGCGATGCGTATAATAAAGCCCAAAGAGAGCAAGTCATTCGAGATAGCATAGCTGCGCTTGAGAAGACTAAAAAAATCGAAGTTCCCGCAATCACAGCGGAAGTTCTTGATTCTTCGTTGACAGATTCTATTTATCAGAGTAAGTTATCACAGATTTATGGACCGTTTGCGAATGCAGCTGCAACTAGAAAAAATAAGGTCTTTAAAATTGAGACGGATTTATTTGCCGCGGAAATCTCAGAAAAAGGTGGTTTTATAAAACAGCTAAGTCTTAAAAAATTCTTCACTTGGGAAAAAGAATCATTAGTAATGTTTGCAGGTGATTCCTCTTTATTCAACATGAATATAATATCTGGAGCATTGTCTATACCAAGCAGTGAACTCTATTTTGAGGTTGATAGCACACAGAACACCCACAAAATATCGGGCAATGACTCAACTCAAATTACACTGAAATCTATTGGAGATAAAGGGCATTCCGTAGAATACATCTATACATTTTACGGAAACGAATACACTATTGGATATCAAGTAAATATATTGAATGAAGGGAATTTGACTAAGAAAGCAAATCCTATTACAATCAATTGGAATCAATCTGCATTGCGCCAAGAGAAAAATCTTGAAAATGAACGGAATAACACAACTATATACTACAACAACTCCGAAAATGAAGTTGATAAGATTAATCCATTAGCAGCAGAAAAGTATGTGACTGAAAAAAACACACAATGGATCGGATTTAAACAGCAATTCTTCACTTCGGTGTTCATTTCTGAAAGTCCAATACAAGTTGGAGCCGCTCTTGAAACTCGTGTTGCTTCTTCCGACTCAATGACCAAAACTATGATCGCCGATTTTCAGGTTCTGCCAACAAATAAGAACTCCGAATCGACTCTTAACTTCCATTGGTATTTTGGACCTACTCATTATGCAACACTTCAAAAATCAGGACATGATTTACAAAAACAAATCCCGCTTGGATGGGGAATATTTGGTTGGGTAAATAAGTTGATCATTATACCTGCATTCAATTTCCTTGGTCAATTTAACCTCGGATACGGACTTGTAATCTTGATTTTAACACTGTATATCAAAACGCTTTTGTTGGCATTCCAATTTAAGTCATACATGTCGCAAGCTAAAATGCGCGTATTAAAACCAGAAATAGATGATTTAAACGAACAGTACAAAAACGATGATGCTGTCAAAAAACAACAAGCTGTTATGGAATTGTATCGCAATGCCGGAGTTAATCCTTTGGGTGGTTGTATGCCAATGCTTTTCCAAATACCCATTTTGTTTGCCTTATTTAGCTTCTTCCCTAATGCAATTGAACTTAGACAAGAAGGTTTTCTTTGGGCCGACGATTTATCTACTTACGATTCAATTGTAAATTTGCCATTTAGCATCCCATTTTATGGAAACCATGTGAGTTTATTTGCTTTGATGATGACCGTATCAACCATCATTTATACACGAATGAACAACCAACTTTCGGCCGGCAGTTCTCAAATGATGCCTCAACTGAAGTGGATGATGTATTTAATGCCCGTTATCTTCTTGTTTGTTTTAAATAGCTATGCAGCTGGATTAAATTACTACTATTTCTTAGCGAACATCATCACATTTGCTCAACAATTCGCATTCAGAAAATTGGTTGATGATGATAAGATTCTTGCGAAGATGCAAGAAAACAAAAAGAAACCTAAAAAAGCGCAAGGGTCTTCATTTCAGCAGCGCTTAGAAGAAATGGCAAAAAACAAATCTGCTCAGAAACTAAAAAAATAAGCATTAAGCTCTTGAAATTTTATCGACATCTTGGTGGCTTCCAAAAACCACTAAGATGTCGTTTTCATGTATAAGAAAATCTCCGGAAGGATTAGTGAAAATTTCCCAACCTCTTTTGATTGCTAAAATGGTAACACCCCAATTTGAGCGTAACTGAAGATCTGACAAAACGTTATTCGCGAAAGGTGAATGAGCTCGTACTTTCAAAGTCAACACTTCGGTATTTGAAATCTCTAATCTATAATCCTGAATTCCTTGCTGCTCATAACGTATAGTTCGCATCATAGAATAATTTAACCCACGAAGTCGGAGCACAAAATCATCAATGTCATTTCGAGAAATTAGATAACGAGTGAGAACGCGAGTTACAATTTCAACAGACGTTTCAAATTGAACACTAATTGCCTCATTTACTCCAGCATTTAATAAATAAGTCATATCATTTAATGAACCGGTCATAGCAATGATATGGCAATTAGGACTCAATTTCTTGATTGCTGCTACAACCGATTTTATATCAGAGGGATGTTTTAATGAGATGACAACTGCTTTAGCTTTTTCGATTGAAACATTTTTCAACACAGCGCCATTGGTAGCATTTCCATAAAAAATTGGAGTGCTTTTTTTATTTCGAGCGGAAAGAACAATCTCAGGATCAGAATCGATACCTACAAATGGAATATTGGCCATGCGTAATACCTTCGCAACGTTGCGCCCGGATTCATTGTATCCAATAAGCACCACATGATCATTCAGCTTCAAATCACTTGCAGGCGATTGTTTGATTGAATTCCTAATCAATCGAGGAAATCGCTTTTTGAGTGATTCGTTCATCAATAGATTATTTAAAAACGTAGATAAACGATCCGATTTATAAATCAATGAAGGAGTAACGGCCATTGTTAAAATTGACACAGCTAAAAATAGCTGGTAGTTTGGTTTCCCAATAACTCCAATTTCCTGTCCCGCATCAGCAAGAATAAAAGCAAATTCTCCAACCTGACTTACAAATAAACCTGCTAATAATGCAATACGTGCATTATGCCCCGTTAAAAAAATGGCAGAGCCGGCAACAATTGTCTTAATAATTATAACAAAGATGGCAATGGCTATAATAATTGGAGCGTGTCCTAAAAAATAATTCATATCTACCAACAAGCCAATAGAGATAAAAAAGAAGCTGGTGAACACATCTCTAAAGGGAAGTATCGTTCCGAATGCTTCATGACTATACTCCGATTCCGATATGATTAAACCGGCAAGGAATGCACCTAAAGACAAGGACAAACCAAGCTGAGCAGTTAACCAAGCAACCGATAAACAAACCATCAAAACTGTTAATAAAAAGAGTTCGTTCGATTTACTCTTCGCAACAGCGAATAATAGCTTTGGCATTATGAATTTAGACAATAAGATAACTCCAGCTACAGTTAAAATACCCTTGACTATTACCCATATAAATATCCAATCAAAACCTGATGATTTAGAGGAAAGGTAGGGAATAAGCAACATGATGGGAACAACTGCGATATCTTGAAAAATGAGAATCGACATTGAGCTTCTTCCTTGTGGACTTTGAAGAATTCCTCTTTCCTGAAAAATTTTGAGAACGATTGCAGTTGAACTCATTGAAAAAAGCAAGCCAATGAAAATTGCTTCTTTCAATTTTACATCAAAGAAAAAAGCGCACGATGAAACTATAAGTGTTGTTAAAAAGAGCTGTAAAAATCCCCCAATAAAAACTTGCCTACGAATACGCATTAGATCTTTAAGAGAAAACTCTATCCCAATAGAAAAGAGCAATAAGACAACTCCAAATTCCGCAAAAACGTCAATATTAGATTCCGCTCTAACTAAATTGAGAATATCTGGACCAGCGAGAATTCCTGTTAATAGAAAACCAAGTATCGTTGGAATTTTAAACGAATTACAAATTAATAAGACTAAAATTGCAAGGACAAAAATGATTCCTACATCAAATAAAACGGGTGGTATAGCACTCAATAACAACATAGGCACAATGTTACAAAATTGAACAATGATAGATTAGATATTCAGTCAGGCAGTATCAATATAAAATTGTTAAATGAATCACATCGGGTTATATTTGAAATCTCAATTCATATAATATGAAGAAAAAAATCATTCAATCTGACCAAGCACCATCTCCAATTGGGCCTTATAGCCAAGCAGTTATTGCTGGGAATATGATTTACGTAAGTGGGCAAATTGCTCTTCATCCAGTAACTGGAGAATTAGTTATGAGTAACCTTGAAGCCGAAACCCGGCAAGTGATGGAAAATATACGTGCCATTTTAGCGCAAGCGTCTGTATCGTTTGATGCAATTGTTAAAAGCAGCATTTTTTTATCTGACATGGCGCATTTTACACGTGTAAACGAAGTATATGCAAGTTTCTTTTCTGGCAATTATCCAGCGAGAGAAACTGTTCAAGTTGCAGGTTTACCAAAAAATGTAAACGTTGAAATTTCGGTGATTGCATATTTAGGCAACAATTCTTAATCGATGTACCCTAATAATTTTGTATTAAGAAATGCTTCAATTCTAGGAGGAACAGCTGTTATAATATTGGCATTGGCTGCGCACAGTCTGAAAAACATTCTGGAACCATCAACAATCGATTCTATTTCTACTGCAGCTGAGATTCAACTTTTTCATGCCTTAGCTTTATTAGCACTTTCGATGATGACATTTCAAAGTGAGAAATCTGCAATTCAAATTTGCAGGATGATGACATTAGGCATACTTCTCTTTTCTGGATCAATTTATATTCTCGCTTTCAAGACTGTTTTAGGATTGCCCTGGTTAAAATATTTTGGTCCAATAACTCCACTAGGAGGAGTTTGTATGATTGCAGCCTGGTTTATGCTTTTAAGAATGAGTATGCTTAAGAATTCGAACTCGAAGTAGTATGAATTATTATTCAGCATATTTGATTAAGATGAAAGAACTCGCTGAATTAGCAGGCATTTCTTCACTATTAAGCTGGGATCAGGAAATCTATCTTCCAAGTAAAAGCGGCGAGTTTAGAGCACAGCAATTGGCTTTAATAAATGGATTGATGCACGAAAAAGCAACAGATCCATCATTAATAAGTGCTATCGACAATTCTATAATTCAAAACGAAACCAGTGATATCCAAAAGTTAAATCTTGTGATAAGTATGAAGGATATTGAACGAAAGAATAAATTAAACCGAAATCATATCGAAGAATCGACATTATTAATTTCGAAGTCATTTGAAGCATGGGAATTAGCTCGAAAACAAAATGACTTTAACACGTTCAAACCTTTCTTAAAACAAATCATTGCATTAAAAAGACGCGAAGCTGATTTAATAACCTTCGAAAATCATCCTTACGATGCATTGTTAGATGAATTTGAACCCGGCATGAAAGTCGAAACTCTCGACATGCTTTTCGGGAAGCTAAGATTAGGCATTCAATCAATATTGAGTAACATACCTCAAAAGAAGATCGAAACAAGTTTCATGTATAAGAACTATCCACATTCTATTCAATGGAAAATGGGGCTGGATGTATTGGAAAAAATTGGATTTAATTTTGAGCATGGACGTCAGGATATTTCAACGCATCCTTTTACCATCACCTTTTCGCCGCAAGATGTTCGAATTACAACAAGAATTGACGAGAATAATTTAAACGAAATGTTGTGGAGTTGTTTGCATGAAGGTGGTCATGCACTTTATGAGCAAGGCCTTTGTTACAAAGAACTCGGAACCCCTATTTCAGAAGCGGCATCACTTGGAATCCATGAATCACAATCTCGGTTTTGGGAAAATCATATTGGGAGAGGAAAATCCTTTTGGAGTTTTTACTATCCCCAACTTCAATCATTCTTTCCAGAACAACTTGGCTTAATAAATGAACGTCAATTTTACTGCGCAATGAATGAAGTAAAACCATCGTTAATTAGAACATC
>JBBALS010000068.1:0-1093 GCA_040402915.1 Flavobacteriales bacterium | reverse complement strand
TTATATGCCGCTCAAATGAATCATGCAATGAAAATGCAAGAACCTGAAATGGAGTCTAATATTGCGAAAGGCGATTTCACGTTCATTAAAGAATGGCTTAAAAAATCTGTTTTCGATAAAGGTAGATTGTATACTTCGGAAGAATTGTGCGAACAAATGACCAGCGAAAAGTTGAATGATCGCTATTTTCTTGAGTATGCTTTAGATAAATTCAACGATATTTACATCCAATAATAGCATCCAAATATGAAACCCACACTTCGCATTTATCTCATCGCACCTATTTTCCTTCTTTTTGCTTGTAAAAACACAGAGAAATCAACACAAGTTTCCAATCCTAAAATTGAGACTAAACCTCAAGTCGAAAATCCTTCAAAGACTGCTATTATTGAAAATAAGGAAGAAACAAAAAGTAAGGAATCGACTTCCAATCAGAATGAAATTTCTCAAACAGAAAATTACAGCTTAGTTGTTTCATTTTACAGTATTGGATCTGGAATAGATGCTCCCATTGCTCTAGAATTTGACTATTTAATAAAAGATTTTCAAGAGCAATTTGGGGATGATTTCTCTGCCGAACGCGTTAGTTGGGGAAGAGAAGGAGAAATTGATTATTGTATTCAATTGGGAAAACTTAAAACTGCCTCATTAGATTCTTTTAAAAGTAGGGCCTCAATTATATTAAAAAAGACTGAACGCGTTCACAGTAAAGAAAACGCACCCTGCATACGAAGACGAAATAAATAACCATTCTTACTAAATTAATAAGATAATAAGCCGAATTTTATTTTAATTTTGCTGTCCCAAAAAAGCAAATTTCAAAATTTAATTCTATGCAAGAAACAGGCATTAAGAACCCCAATGCATCATTAGAAAGTATTGGACTTGGTCAAGTATCTTTAGCCCATTGGAATCTCAGTCCTGCAGAACTGATTGAAGAAACATTAATTTCAGGAGATGGCACATTAACCGAAACAGGTGCTTTGGCTATCGATACTGGAGAGTTTACAGGAAGATCACCGAAAGATAAATACGTTGTATATGATGACACAACCAAAGATTCTGTTTGGTGGGGTGATGTAAATAATCGTTT
>JBBALS010000067.1:2510-8438 GCA_040402915.1 Flavobacteriales bacterium | reverse complement strand
GGATGAAGGACGTCCTCTTTGGAAAATCTTCTTGTTGCTTGCATTATTTTTCCTTGCCGTAGAAATTGCTTTAATTAAACTTTTAAAATAAAAAAATGGCGAATCATCTCTTCAAAAACCTACTCCTTGTAGATTCACGAAATAGTTTGAATGGTCAAATTTGCGATATTGAAGTTCGGGATGGAATGATTTTTCGAATTGGGAAGGCGCTCAGCGCAGATAATGTTGAAATTATTGACTGTGAAAATAGTTGCATATCTCCAGGTTTATTCGATTTGCAAGTTACCTGTGGCGAGCCCGGTGAAGAGGAAAAAGAAACGTTCGATAGCTTAGAAAAAGCTGCGATTTCAGGCGGAATTACCGGATTACTTTTAATGCCTTCAACGCATCCGGTGTGCGATAATCGCAGTCAAGTGGAGTTTATACTACGTAATTGCCAAAATAGAAAAACGGCTATATTCCCATCAGGTTCAATTTCAGTGGGCACGAAAGGAGTTCAGTTGGCCGAAATGGCTGACATGAAAGCAGCTGGGACTTTGGCATTTACAGATGATAAAAGTCCAATAGATAATTCTGTATTGGTTCATTTAGCCATGCAGTACAATCAAATTACCGGAGGTCTCTTACTTTTTCATGCGGAAGATAGTATGATGAGCTTGGGAGGAAAAGTGAATGAGGGTTTGATTAATGTTCAGCTCGGGTTGAAGGGAGCACCCGCTATTGCAGAAGAATTAGGTGTTGTTCGACTTCTAACCTTAGCACAATACCACAATGCACGCATTCATATTCAGGGAATTTCCTCCGAGAATGCAATCGAATATATTCGCAAAGCAAAACAAGAGGGAATTCAGGTTAGTTGTAGTACGTATGCACATCATTTGTTTTTCAATGATGAAGTTCTTTTGCAGTTCAATAGCCGTTTTAAAGTTTGGCCTCCATTGCGTTCGGAGAAAGACCGAACAGCTTTAATTGACGCTGTTTGTGATGGAACTATTGATGTAATTGCCTCTGATCATCGTCCACAAACCATCGAAAACAAGGACGTTGAATTTGATTATGCCAAATTTGGAAGTATCGGTTTAGAAAGTCTTTGGTCGGCAGCAGTTTCTTCTATTCCTTCAACTGATATTGCTATGCTAGTCGAAAGAATGAGTCATGCTCCACGAAAATTATTGGGATTGGATGAAATCAAAATTTCGGAAGGTGAAAAAGCAAACTTCTTTGTTTACAATTTGAATGAAACCTTCACGTTTGGGAAAGAACACATTCGAAGTAAATCATCCAATTCCGCTTTTCTTAATCAATCGTTAAAAGGCAAGATTAAAGGAACGTATTCGCAATCTACTTGGTTTGAACAATAAACTGTTATGCTCCGAATAACACTTGGTTTCATTCTATTTTCATCAACAATAATAACTGCACAAAACCCAATCGATACGTTGGAATTTTATGCGAAGAAAATGTTGAATGATCCCATAGAATCGGAACGATTGGAATCGGAAAATCGGGTATCTATTATTTTAGACACCTTATTAAAATCTCCAAATTCTTGGGATATTTCTTTTGCCCAAATAAAGAGTATTTCCATTTTAACATCGCCCGACAATCGGTTTAAGTTGTATACCTGGAATGTGCCATTGGAAGATGGGACGTATTATTTCTTTGGAAGGGTTCAACTTCATGCGCATCGAAAATTACCTTATTCTGTAATTGAATTAAAAGACGCGTCGGCCGAAATAACCAAAGCAAGTAGCAAAATTCTTCAATCGGATCAATGGTTTGGAGCTTTGTATTACAATATCATTCGAAAGAGTTCAAAGAGAAACGTATATTACACCCTTTTAGGCTGGGATGGAAATTCATCCATGAGTAATAAAAAACTTATCGATGTTATGCTGATTACTCCAAAAAACACCATTACGTTTGGAGCTGCCATATTTGATGATTCTAAACGATTAAGAAATCGCGTTTTTTTTGAGCATTCTGAACGTGTAACTATGTCGCTGCGTTACCAAGAAAACAAAGATTGGATTGTATTCGATCATCTTGCCCCCAGTCAAACATCGCTCGAGGGACAATATGAATTCTACGGCCCCGATTTTACCTTTGACGCTTTTCAATGGGAGAAAAATCGCTGGGTATTTAAAGCGAATGTGGAGGTTCGGAATGAAGGTTTAAACGAAGGAAAACAAACAAAGAAACCCGAAAGGGGATTACCTGCTCCGAAGCAAAAATAAGCATCAAATAACTGGATTAATTTCTTTGTCGAGTAATTGCTTTTGATGCATTTCGGCATACTGCCCATTTAATGAAAGCAGATATTGGTGAGTTCCGCGTTCAGAAACTTGCCCATGATCTAAGACAATAATTTCATCGCATTGTTTTACAGACGAAATTCGGTGAGAAATAATGATGGTTGTTCTATTCGTCATAATTCTTCTCAAATTCTGCAGGATTGTTTCTTCGGTTTCAGTATCAACGGCACTCAAGCAATCATCAAAAAGCAAAATTGCTGGCTTACGAATTATGGATCTGGCAATGGAGATGCGTTGTTTTTGTCCACCCGATAATGTTAATCCTCTTTCTCCAACCTTTGTTTCAAATCCGTTTGGAAATTCCATGATGGAATCAAAGATAGCAGCATCTTTGGCGGCTTGAGTCACTTTATCGAACGTTAAACTATCTGTTTTAGCATTCTTTAAACCAAAAGCAATGTTGTTACTAATGGTTTCGGAAAATAGAAATACTTCTTGCGGAACATAGCCAATAGCACTGCGCAAATCGTTCAAATTCATCTCATTAATAGATTCGTCATCTATACTTATTTTACCAGAATCAATGTCATACAAACGGCAAATAAGTGCGGCAATGGTCGATTTACCTGAACCGGTTCGTCCAACTATTGCTAATGATTTCCCTGATTCTACTTGAAAACTCACCTCTTTCAAAGCAACAATTCCACTATCGGGGTATGTGAAATTGACGTTATCGAATTCAATCTTCCCGATGATATGTGAATTTTGATTGCTGGAATTTTCAATTGCAGGTTTTTGGTTGAGAAATTCATTGATTCGAGTTTGGGAAGCGGCGGCTCGTTGAACAATTGCAGTTACCCATCCGATAGAAGCCACAGGCCATGTAAGCATATTCACATACAAGATAAATTCGGCAATGATACCTGTGGTAATTTCCCCGCTAAATACTTTTTGTCCTCCCACGTATATTGTAATGAGCGTACTTAAACCAATAAGCAATATGATTAACGGGAAGAAAAGTGCATTCGATTTTACTAGTTCAATGTTGCGTTTACGGTATTCCTGCGCTTCTTTGTGAAAAGCTGTTCGGGTAAAATCTTCGCGGTTGTATGCTTTCAATACACGAATGCCCGAAAACATCTCCTGTACAAAAGAAGAAATGGTAGAAAGCTGTTTCTGAACGGCTTCACTTTTCCGAATGATTTTGCTGTTTAAAAGATAAATTGCAACTGCCAAAATGGGAAGTGGAACAAGCACATAGATTGTTAACTCCACATTTATTGATAGCATCCTGACCATAATCAACACAAACAAACTAAGTGTACTAATGGCATACATAATAGCAGGTCCAACATACATACGCACTTGTCCAACATCTTCGCTGATGCGAGCCATGAGGTCACCAGTTTTGTTTTTCTTGTAGAATGCCAGATCCAATTTTTGGTAATGAGCAAAGATGTCGTTCTTTAAATCGAACTCAATTAAGCGCGACATAACGATAATGGTTTGTCGCATAAAAAACATGAAAAGTCCTTTTATTAATGCCGATGCAATGACAATGAGACCAAAAATAAGTAGCATGTGAAATAAATTACTGGCTACATCTTTCTGCAAATTACTTTGTTCGAATAAAAAATACACCGAAACACCATCCTGCACGAGATCAATTCCTTTACGTAATACCTCTGCAGGATAAATTGCGAAAATATTGGAAATGGTAACAAACAGTGAGCCCAGAAGCAAACGCGTTCTATATCGCCTGAGATATGGATTGAGAAATTTTAATGATTTCATGGCTTCCCGTTGTTTCTAATTTGCGGAGATTGAAAATTCAGCTACTTTTGTTCGTCCGCAAAGGGAAAGAGAAAATTTTCCAATGGACAAAAGTACCAAAATTCTCCCGAAAATCCCTTAATCAAATTTCTAACAAAATTCACTCTTATGCCTAATACACAGGAACTCCCGATTGTGAAGGCCGATGCAAAGAGCTCAGTAATCGAAAGCATGCAGGCACTCGGTCACGAACAAGTGGTCCATTTCTATGATCAATCAACTGGCCTCAAAGCCATCATTGCCATTCACAATACCCAACTTGGGCCGGCTTTAGGCGGAACCCGAATGTGGGCATATTCAAACGAAGCCGAAGCATTAACCGATGTACTAAGACTTTCGCGAGGAATGTCATACAAAGCTGCCATAACAGGCTTGAACTTAGGAGGTGGAAAAGCAGTTATCATCGGCGATGCCAAAACACAGAAATCGGAAGCCCTAATGCGCCGATTCGGTAAATTTGTGGATGGACTTTCGGGCCGATATATTACTGCAGAAGATGTAAATGTGGGCACCAAAGACATGGAATACATTGCCATGGAAACACGCCATGTTACAGGACTTCCAGAATTTTTAGGCGGAGGCGGAGATCCATCTCCCGTTACAGCTTATGGAGTTTACTTAGGCATGAAATCATCGGCCAAAGAAGCTTATGGAAATGATAGTCTCGAAGGCAAAAAGATTCTCGTTCAGGGAATTGGAAAAGTTGGGCATCATTTAGTAGGTTATTTGGCAAAAGAAAATGCCATCATCTATGTAAACGATATTAATGAAGACAATTTAAAAGCCGTTGCGGCCGAATACAAAGTACAGATTGTAGATTCAGCAAGCATGTTCGATTTGGATATCGACATTTATGCACCCTGTGCTTTGGGAGCAACAATTAATGATGCTTCTCTTGAAAGACTTCGTTGTTCTATTATCGCTGGAGCTGCTAACAATCAGTTAGCCGATGAAACGATACACGGATTACTTTGTCAGCAGAAAGGCATATTGTACGCACCCGATTTTCTAATCAATGCGGGAGGATTAATCAATGTATCCATCGAACTTGAAGGATATAACCGAGATAGAGCCATGCGTACAACAGAGAACATTTATGCTTCGGCTCAAAATGTTTTCCGTATTGCAAAAGCCGAAAACATCTCAACTAATAATGCAGCCAAGCGTCTCGCCGAAAAACGGATGGAAGAAATAGGTCGCATCAAACTTTCGTTTTAATTAAAAACATGCTCAACAGAAGGCATATCCGTGAAAAGGTAATGAAGACGCTTTATGCGTTCTTCCAATCAGAAAATAACCAGGTCGTTATTGGTGAAAAAGAGTTGTTTCATAGTATCGACAAGGTGTATGAAGTTTACCTTTATTACATGGCTTTAATGCCTGACATGAAGCATTTCGCGGAAGGTTTTCTATTCGATCGCTCTCAAAAAATGCTACCCACAAATGAAGATTTGAATCCCAAATTGAATTTTGTAAATAATCGAATTATTGCAGCAATTTCCGATCACAGTGAATTGAGCCAGCGCTTGACCAAGCATAAAATTTCTTGGGATGGGCATGAGGAAATGATTAAGAAATTGTATTACAATTTCAAGGATGACCTGAAATTCAGAGAATATTTAGAGGCCGAAACGCCAGGATTTGCTGAAGACAAAGAGATCATAATGCATCTGATGGAAACGTATATTTTTCCGTCTGAAGCATTAGAAGAATTTTTTGAAGATCGAAGTATATATTGGCTTGATGACATTCATTTGATGCAGGCCGGAATATTAAAAACGATCAAAGGCATCAAAGAAGATTCGAGCGAACCGTTTAAACTTCAACCCTTGCATAAAGA
>JBBALS010000067.1:0-2410 GCA_040402915.1 Flavobacteriales bacterium | reverse complement strand
AAGGCATCAAAGAAGATTCGAGCGAACCGTTTAAACTTCAACCCTTGCATAAAGAAGCTGAACTAGATCGGAAATTCGCAAGTGATTTATTCCGATTAACGATTCTGAAAAGCGAAGAATTCCAAAAGGAAATTGCCAAGCGTACTCAAAATTGGGAAATCGATCGCGTCGCCAAAATGGATGTAATTCTCATGAAAATGGCCATCTGCGAACTAACCGAGTTCACTTCTATTCCCGTAAAAGTTACACTCGACGAGTATATCGAACTTTCGAAAGATTATAGCAGTCCGCAGAGCAAAACATTTATCAATGGAATCTTAGATAAGATCGTCATCGATTTTAAGAAAGACAAACGCATCGCTAAAGCTGGAAGAGGATTGGTTGAATAATTCATCAACCTTCGCAAATATCCCGAATGGCTTGAAGAAAAATGTCGCAGGCCTGGTGAATTTCTTCTTCTGTTATGGTCAAAGGTGGAGCCATTCGCAAGCAATGGTCGGCAAATAGAAACCAGTCTGTAATGAGTCCAAGCTCCATGCAGCGCGTCATTACAGGCAATGCAATTTCATTCGAACCTAAATTAAGTGCAAGTAAAAGTCCTTTCCCATGAATGGCTTTTATGTTGGGATGAACCATCCGATTTCGGATAATAGCTTCTTTCGATGCCGCTTGATTTATAAATTCCAAATCGGATAGAATTTCAAACACAGCTGAAGATGCTGCACAACAAACAGCATTTCCGCCAAATGTTGTTATGTGACCAAGGATGGGTTGATTTGTAAAGGCAAGCATGTGTTCTTTTGATGCAACGAAAGCACCGATTGGTAGTCCACCGCCCATGCCTTTTGCCATTAAGATGATATCTGGCACAACACCCGAATGTTCACGTGCGAAAAATACACCCGTACGCCCGAATCCCGTTTGTATTTCATCGAAAATAAGTATTGTGCCCATTTCTGTGCATTTATTTCGAAGAGCGATTAACCAGGCGGAATCAGGAACGTAAGCACCCGCTTCTCCCTGAATTGGCTCAACAATGACGGCAGCTGCTTTCGACGAGATGAAATCCAGTGAATCAAAATCATTGTAATTTAAAATGCGGACATCGGGCAACAAAGGACGATAAGCCTGCTTGAAAACCTCACTCCCCATAACACTGAGTGCTCCGTGAGAACTTCCATGGTAGGCATTTTTGAAACTGATTAACTCTGTTCTTCCGGTTAAACGTTTTGCCAATTTCAAAGCACCTTCAGTAGCTTCCGAACCCGAATTAACAAAATACACTGAATTGAGCGATTCAGGTAAAACAGATACAATTGCTTGCGCCAATTTCACTTGCTGACTTTGAACAAATTCGCCATACACCATAACATGCATGTATTGCTCCGCTTGTTTTTGGATGGCTTTTATAACATGCGGATTACAATGTCCAACATTACTCACAGAAATCCCAGAAATGAAATCGATATAACGTTTCCCTTGGGTATCAAAAATAAAAACACCCAATGCCTTTTCCACTTCAAGCATGGGAGGAAACGGAGATGTTTGGGCGACATGTTGTAAAAACAACGTACGCAGTGGCAAGCTAGAATTCATGCCTGCAAGATGCGAAGAAAACTAAAACGGGTTAACAAATTCAACGTTACTTGAAGAAGGGCGAATGCTGAGCACAGGAATTTTTGAATGATTAACAACCTGCTGAGCATAAGGCCCCATAAAAAAACCTGTAGTATTTACTTCTTGTTCATTCATGATGATGATTAAATCGGCTTTATTTTCAGTGGCATACTCCATGGTGGCATTGGCAATATTCTCACAATACAAGGTAGTTGCTGTAAATTCTACATCCTGTTCATGAAGAAAATCATCCACTTGTTTCATTTTCATGCGGAATTTGGCGTTGATTTCTTCATCGTTATGATCATGAGATCGCAAGCCACAAATGTGAATAGTTGCATTATACAATCGAGCTAATTTTATTGAAAGACCCAATTTCTCTCTCGAATAAAATGAATTATCTATTGGAACAATAATATTCTTAAACCCAACCGGATGACCACTTTCTTGAATACAAAGTACGGGGCAAGCAGCATCTGAAACAATTCTAAAAGCGTTGCTGCCCATAAAGAACTCGCGAAGTCCCGAAACTCCATGTGTTCCAAGAATAATGATATCTGCATATATTTCTTCTGCAACACGAACAACTTCTTCGCGAATACGACCCGATGTAATAAGTGTAGAAACTTTTATGCCTTCTTTTTGGGATATCTCATCGGCTATCTTATTCAATTTGGATCCAATAACACCCGCCAATTTTGCCTCTTGAGTTTCATCAAATTCCATTTCTGGAAGATGAACCCGAAATGCAAACGATGATACAACATGTAACAACGTAATTTCCGAGTCGAGC
>JBBALS010000066.1:0-8626 GCA_040402915.1 Flavobacteriales bacterium | reverse complement strand
TTCAAACATCCTAATTTTGTTACTTTGCCCAAAACAGATTATGCGCCCTTTTCTAGTTATCCAATTTTTGCTCGCCTCCACTTTATGTGTTTTGGGTCAAGCACCCAAAATGCGTTTGGGTTTTACAGCAGGACCAACTATTGGCTGGGCTTCGGGTGAATCACAATTAAGTTCTCGGTTTTTTATTGTTAGCAGAGCAGGTTTTCAGGGTGGAATTACAAACTCCATTGAACTTGGCGAGCACTTTTTTGCATCGGCATCAGCAAGTTATTCCATTCAATCATTTGCCCTTCGTCAAACTAGCGCGCCGGCTGTTGGTGTGGATGCGCGTTTTCGTTCTCACAATCTGGAATTCCCAATCATGCTCGGATTTTCTGGATACATAGGTTCATTGCGCCACCGCGAGTTTGTTGGTGCAGGGTTACAACTTAATTTGAACTACCGGCAAAACGTGAAACTCAGCGGTGACAGTTCAAGCACCTTAGATTATAGCACAACAACTTCCCAAAACAAAAGCGCGTATCCGGTTCTTATTGCTGGATTTGAAGTGGGTTCAATTTTTAAAAATGATGCAGCCTTGTATTTTGGAGCAACATTTCGTTATGGTATGCAAAATGTTTATTCAGGTAGTTTTAATGCTGCCCGATTTTCTAATCAATTGGCAACATACAGCGGAACCTATCTAGGCATTGGCATCACGTATTATTTACCACGATATTCTTACTGGTTTAAGCGCGAATTTATTTATTAACGCGAAATCCAATCGGCGGGGTTCAGTTTGGTTTTGCCTTTCCAAATTTCGAGATGCGCCTCCGACTTATTTCCACTGTCGTCGCGATCGGCAATGCCAATAGATTGACCAGCACTTACTTTTTGTCCTTTAGAAACCGATGCAGATGCGAGGTTGCTATAAACAGTCAGGTATTCTCCATGCTTGATTATGATTGCCATATTGGCTCCTGGAATTGAAATAACTCCAGATACCTCACCAGCAAAAATGGACTTTACCGCAGCTCCTGCATTGGTTGAAATATTAATTCCATTGTTGTTTGTGCTGATCCCTTTTAATACGGGGTGAGGATGTGTACCGAAGGATTCGGATATAACTCCACGGTCGACAGGCCAAGGCAAACGCCCTTTGTTGGATTCAAACTTCCCTGATAGTGCGCGTGTTTCAGTTGTTACACGCATTTCGGGTTCTTTGGGTGTTTCGGGAGCTGGCTTGCCTTCGGAAACGGCTTTTTTACGTTCTGCTTCCGATTTGGCCTTTGATTTTGCTTCCGCCTTACTGCGTTCTTTAGCAATCTCGCGTTCAATAACCCGTTGAATTGATCCATCCAACTTTCGAGCATCAGCTCGTTTTTTCTCGAGGTCTTTCTTTAGCGTTTTCTCTTTCTTTTTTAGACCCGACAATGTTTGTTCTTGCTCTTTCTTTTCAATATTCAACTCTTTTTTTTCACGCTCTTCCGATCCCAGCAAATCGCGCTTTGTAGATAAATCCGTTTTAAATTGCTTTACTCTGCCATCCAGTTCTCGCTGCGTTTCTTCAATTAATAAAGCTTGCTCGCGTCTGTAGCTATTATATTTTCGTAAATAATACAAACGCTTATAGGCTTGTTGAAAGTCATTTGCCGAAAACAAAAGCATTAATGCCGACTCTTGATTACGGGTTAAATATGCCTGACGAATTAACTTACCATAAGAGGTTTTAAGCCGATTGAGGTCGGTTTGAAGTTCAAGAATCCTCTGCCCATCATTTTGTATTGATGAATTAAGCAAATTCACCTCTTGCTGAATGGCATTAATTAATCGCTTGCGGTCTTCGAGTTTTTTATTGAGGATGTTTAACTGACTTAAACTGAGTTTTTTATTTTTCTTCGTTTCAGAAATGAGCTTGTTTGTGATGTCAATTTCATTTTGAAGCGCCTTTTTTCTTCGTTCAAGTTCAGAACGGCTCGTTTGGGAAAAAGCCGAAAGTCCCGACCCCAAAATGAATAAAACGATGAGAAAATACTTAGTTGCCCGGAACATAATTTTCTGGAATATTGAAAGGCAGGTTCAGCTCCTTATTGATCGTCATTCTGGAATATTCCAAATCAATTTTTACATGTTTATCGGCTTGGGCAGTAATAATTAACTTATTGGGCATGTTCAATTCATCCACCTTCTCGAATTGCAAATAGTTTACCGTGAACTTCCGAACAGGTCGATAGTCTTGCATTTCCATACGGACAATTTTATTTTGTAAGGAAGAAAACCATATTTCCTGCGTTAGAATTTGTGGAATCTCTAAATCTATATCTCTACGTATTCTTCGTTTTTTTAAAGTGCTTAATATAAGCTGTGTGTTTTCTCTATCTCTAATGTATTGTTCGATGGAGTAATGCAAATAGACATTTCCAAGAAGAATTGCTTGAATCATTTTAAAATTGACTTCGATTTGAAGCAATTCATTCAAATATTTGAAATCTCCTTTAAAATACGTTCCATTAATTCGATTAATAAACTTGAGTGAATCGGGAGTAATAAGAGCACGTGCAACTTCAATTCCTAAGGCCGGCGAAATGCTAATCCAAATGGCACTGTCTTTCTTGATGCGGAGGTTTGCAGAAAATGAATTGGTTTGGTTGTTTATGTCCGAATCAACTGAAACTTTTGCCCCAAACCATTGTATCGGAGCATCAGCAATTTGCATGGCCCGAGAAAGACTATCGGAGCTTGAAATACCTGTTCCAATAATGCTAGTTGGAGCATTAATAGGTGTGTTCGCAATTGTTTTTTTTGAACGGCAAGAACTTGCTAAGACCAGCAGGGATATCAAAAAACTATGTACTATAAAACCCCGCATGCTCATTAAAAGATGTATTTCTTCTGGGTAATTTTCAATTCTATTTTATCGCTTACGCCTCCCAATTCTTTCGCACGATTCCAAAAATCAAGAGCATCTGCCGTTTTCCCTTGTTTAATTAAAATATCGCCTTTGTGCTCCATGATGGTGCCGCTTTTGATTCCACCATTTTCGATGGCTTTGTCAATCCAAATGGAAGCATTTTCTAAATCACCCATTTCAAAAAGTATCCACGCGAACGTATCTTGAAAAGAAGAACTACCTGGTTCAAGTTCGTTGCATTTTTCGGAAAGTTGTTTTGCTCTATTCAGATTTTCCTTGCGGAGTGAGAGATAATAAGCAAAATTATTCATCACGTATGTATTGCTCGAATCGAACTTTAAAGCCATTTCATACGATTCGTCACTTTCTTTGAACTGTTTCGTGTAATTGTAACAATCGCCAAGTGAAGAAAAGAACTGCGATGAGAGCGGCGCATTGGATGTTGTAACATTCGCTCCCGCTTTTAATGACTCAATGGCTTTTTCGTATTGCTTAAGCTGAATTGCTGCAATTCCATTGTATAAATAAACGGTGGGTTGATATGGAAATAATTCTATTGCCTCTTTGCTTAAATCAAACATGTTCTGAAAATTACTCAACTCAGAATCGATCAGCAAAAGTTGGGTCCACACGTTGAAACGCGCTTTGTCGGCAGCCAAAACCAACATATATTGCTCACGTGCTTCTTTCAATTTTTCTTCCCTCAAAAGAAAATCACCATAAACGGCATGTGCCTGCGGATCTTGGGGATGTGCCAAAACTAATTCTCGGCAGAGCTCCATAGCTTGATAACTCAATTCGGGATATTGCAAGGTAATATCGAAATACGATGAAAGCACCTGGATTTTTAATTCCAATGAGCTTTCTGGATTAGCAAACGCTTTTTTTAACTCTTGATATGAATTTTCTTTATCTCCCTGTCGACGGTAATATTCGGCTAATGAAAAGTGTACACTGGGATTTTCTGGGTCGCGTTTAATGATTTCATTATACTCCTCAAACGCCTTTTCTGGTTGATTGGTATCTTCATAAATCTCCGCTAAGAAACCTCGGTAACCAATTTCATCCGGAAAAGCATTCATCAATTTTTGAATCTCGAGAATTGCCTTTTCTGGTTTCCCAAGCTGCATAAATAAGTTCTTTTTTTGGAGCGCCACCTCTTCATTTATACCGGATAAAATTTCCAATTCTTCATATACTTTGGCTGCTTCGCTGTACTTTTTATCGTTCACTAAAGCCGTTCCGAGACCTAAAAGATATTCTTGATTATTTGGGTATTTTTTATGCAGCTGATTCATTAATTGAGCTACTTCATCAAATTTCCTGTTTTGGGCATAAATATCGGCAAGCGACAATTTGTACCATTTGTTAGAATCATCAAAACGAACCGCATTTTTACCGCTTAGTTCTGCTAAATCGGAATTGCCTGTATTCAAGTAAACCTGGCTCAACTCAAAATGAGCAGCCGAAGCTCTTGGGTTTATTCGGATTGCTTGTTGAAATTTGATTTGCGCCTGACTAAAATTCCCAAGAAGCTTTTCCTTTGTTGCATCAAAAAAGAGAAACTCAAAATCGATTCTGTCTTTTTCAGAAAGCGTTTCTCCACTATTATTGAACTTTGGAGCATTCGCACTCTGTTTGCTTTTACATGAAGCCAATAAAGAAATAAGTACAAAAAAATACAGGAGCGATTTTACTGGATGCATGTTATTTTTTTAAATCCCGGTCGAAGAAACGGAGTAATCACCAACACTTAAATCAAGCATTTGGTTTTTAATTTCCACGAAACTTCCAATCATCGAGTTGCCTATAACGCAGTTTTGTATGCGTGTATTTTTCTGAACGATCGAATTTCGAATAATCGTGTTTTCGATAGAACAACCATCTGCAAGGGAAACATGCGGGCCAACAACCGAATTAACGATTGTAACTCCTTTGCCAATGAAACATGGTTCGATAACAAGTGCGTTTCTATTGATCAATGAAGCATCGATTAAATTTTCTCCAGATTTAGATTCTAACCAACGTGCGTGTGTATAAACGGTGTTATTTTTATTTCCGCAATCAAGCCATTCGATTACTTTTCCAGGAGCGAATTTCAAACCCTTTTGCTTCATGTTTTCGAGCGCATTGGTAATTTGGAATTCTCCCTTTTCTTTCAAATCATTGTCGATCAGGTATTGTAATTCACTACGAAGATTTTCACCATCGCGGAAATAATAAATTCCGATGATTGCCAAATCAGAAATGAATTCCTGCGGCTTTTCGACAAAATCGGTGATATTACCCTCATCATTCAATTTAACCACTCCAAATGGCTTCGGGTCTTCAACCTGTTGCACCCAAATTACGGCGTCTTTAGATTCATCGAGAATGAAATCGGCTTTGAACAAGGTATCTGCAAAAGCAACAATGAGTTTTCCATGCATCGATTCGGCTGCACATAAAACGGCATGGGCTGTTCCCAATGCTTCTTCCTGATGGTAAATACTTCCTTTTGCCCCTACTTTTTCGGCAACGGCAATAAGACTTTTTTCAGCTTCTTTACCAAAATCACCAATCACAAATGCAATTTCCTCGATTGGTTCGTGGCAGGTTCTGGCAAGTTCTTCCACGATGTGATGCACCATAGGTTTGCCTGCAAATTCGATAAGTGGTTTAGGTGTTACGAGTGTATGAGGCCGCATGCGTTTTCCCATACCGGCCATTGGGATTATGATTCTCATAGTTAAATGCTAAAAATTAATGAACACCGGTATGACCAAATCCACTGGCACCTCTTTCTGAATCGGCAAGTTCGGAACTTTCTTCCCATTCAGCTTGTTCGTGTTTTGCAACAACCAACTGCGCAATTCGTTCGCCGTCGTTAATGGTGAAAGCAATATCCGAAAGGTTGACTAAAATCACCTTAATTTCACCACGATAATCTGCATCGATGGTTCCTGGCGAATTTAAAACGGTAATACCGTGCTTTACTGCTAATCCGCTGCGTGGACGCACTTGTCCTTCTGAACCCACAGGCAATTCTATATATAAGCCAGTTGGAATCAGCGCTCTTCCCAGAGGCGCAAGCGTGATGGGTTCCGGTAAATTTGCACGGAGGTCGCATCCGGCTGCATGTTCAGTTCCATATTCCGGCAGAGAGTGTGCCGATTTATTAATGATTCTGATCTTCATTCTCTGCAATTTTGCTGTTTGTTTCTGGCGAAAATACGCTTTTTTTTCTTACTTCAAAAAGCCATACAAGTCCAATAAACAGGAATAAAACTAGGCTTTTTAAGACATGCGAAAGCATTCCTTCCATTGGAAGAAAATGGGAATATGAAAAAACCAATAATGCAGCAAAAAGCGGATAGCCAATAACTTTTCGCAAATCATATTGTACTGGAAAAAACCGTTGACCCAATATATAAGACACAACCATCATCAAGAAATATACAACAAAAGTTGCCCAAGAAGCGCCAACATATCCGTAATGTGGCACCCATAAAAAGTTGAGCAGTAAGGTCATGACTGAGCCAAAGATTGCCAGCCAAGCTCCGATAAATGTCCGGTCATTTAGCTTGAACCAGATACTTAAATTGAAAAATATTCCTAAAAATAAATTTGCCATCAGTAAAATTGGAACGATGGAAAGTCCTTCATAATAGGCTTCTCCTATAAAATACTTTACAAGGTTCATGAAAAGCAAAACTCCTAAATAAATAATGCTGCAGGCAATGACAAACCAATGCATCACTTCGGCATACAGTCTTTTGGCGTGTTTCTCGCGAGCTTGAGAAAAGAAGAAGGGTTCAGCAGCAAAACGAAATGTTTGTATGAAAATGGTCATTAAGATGGCCACTTTGTAACAAGCACCAAAAACGCCCAATTCATGCATAGCAATGGACTCGGGCAATTGGTATTTCATACTTACCCGACTAAACATTTCGTTGGTGATTCCCGCCAAACCGCCAATAAGCAATGGCGTTCCATAACGCATCATTCTTTTCCATAATGCAGAATCGAACTTCCAAGTCATCTTCCACATGTCGGGCATGAGCATAAAAAACGTTGCTAGACTTGCAAATAGATTGGCAATAAACACATAGCCAATTCCAATTTCAGGTTTGTAAATTAACCCCAGTATTTCGATGGACGAAGAGCTTCCATTTTTCAAAATCCACGGACACAGAATCAGAAAGAACACATTAATGAATATGTTGATTCCGATATTGACCAGCTTAAAAACTGCAAATTTTATGGGCCGATTCTCCAATCGAAGGCGAGCAAAAGGAATACTTGTTATAGCATCGGTAGCAAGAATTAATGCAAACCAAACGATGTATTCGGAATTATTGGGGTAACGAATTTGATTGGCAATGGGTTGAGAAAAAATCCAGCAAAGCAGAAAGAAAGCAAGCGAACTGAAAAACAGGGAGATAAGCGACGTAGCATAAACGTTTGGCCGATCTTCTTGGTTGCTTGCGAAACGAAAAAATGCAGTTTCAAAACCATAGGTTAGCACAATCATCAAAAATGCCACATACGAATACATCTCTGTAACAACGCCATACTCAGCGGGAAGAAAAACACGCGTGTGCAGCGGAACAAGCAAATAATTCAGCAATCGACCTACAATGGAACTTAATCCATAGATGGCAGTTTGTCCGGCAAGTTTACGAAGAGGATTCACGCTTTTTCAGGCAATCGATTGCAACAAAGAAAGTGAGTTTTAGGGAATAAAGCGGGCTTGATTTTAACAACCCATTTGATTTTCGATGACAATTATTTTGGTTACGATAGAATTCGTGTCTTTATGCTTTCCTGTTATTTTGAGATAGTAGCGGCTAATACTCACTCCGCTTGGATAATCATTTGGGGTTTTAATCGAATCAAGTAACTGAACCCAATCTTCTCCACATTGATTTTTCACTTCTTTTTTAAGGTCATTTATTGAAATGCTTGGGAACTTTTTCTGCTCGCTTTCGGAGTATGAGTCTGTAATGAATTGTCCGTTGCTTGTTGATGATAACCTTTTCCATTCGGAGTAATAATGTTTCCAATCCGTTAAATCGCAATGCGGACCTTCTTTCATAATTGTTACGCTTGTTTGATAGCGTTGTTCAATAATGATATCCGATAATATGTCGCTTTTATATGAAATTATTTGACCCTCAAACTTTTCTCCAAGTTCTGCATTAATTAAAACCGAATCTGCTTCATTGGAGCTAATTATATTGTCCTGATCATAAATTTTAAGACGATTAATAAAAATCGAAATCTCTTTAAATTCAATAACGGCAATAGTATCAGCATCAATTAGCTCGCTTTCGGAGGTAAATGAGTCGGTGACCGATTGCACAATTAAACCCGTTGAATCTTTTTGGGTAAGATTAGCGGAATTGAACGTGATGGGGTCCTTGCATGAAAAAATAGAAGCAGCAATAAGGAAAAGAAATGCGTTTTTAAAACCCATCCCATGAGCAAATACATGCCAAATTCGATTGTTAAGACGAAGAAAAGAATCCAATTATTTTCCTTTAAATTCAGCTTTCCGTTTACCCAGAAATGCCTGTGTTCCTTCTTTAAAATCTTCGGTGTTGAAGCTTGCTCCAAACTCGCGAATTTCTGTGTCGAACCCATTTTCATCAAATTGAAAATGTGCATTTACACAACGAATAATTGCAGCAATTGCGAGTGGCGCCTTGGTTCCAATCTTAGTAAGAATTTCTGTTGTCTTAGCGATAAGCTCCT
>JBBALS010000065.1:0-8636 GCA_040402915.1 Flavobacteriales bacterium | reverse complement strand
AGGTACTGTTTTCAACAAGAAAAATGGCGAACCCGTTATTTTCACAAATGTATTTTTGGAGGGGACCAACTTCGCAGCGCAAACCGATGTGAATGGTTTCTTTTCAATTACAAAAGTTCCGGCTGGCTCTTACAAGTTGAGTTTTTCTTCTGTTGGTTTCGAGAAAACATCCCTTTCCATTTCGGTTAAAGCGGGGCAATTACTCACACAAAATATTTATGTTCAAACCAAAGCGGTTGATATTAAAGAATTTGAAGTGAGTGGCGAGAAAGAAGAAGAGCAGAATCGAATTGGGGTTGGTTTAACCACCATTACGCCCAAAGAAATGAACAAGCTTCCAACGATTGGAGCTGAACCCGATATTGCGCAGTACTTGCAAGTTCTTCCGGGTGTAACTTTTACCGGTGATCAAGGTGGACAATTATACATTCGTGGTGGCTCGCCAATTCAAAATAAAGTGTTGCTTGATGGGATGATTATTTACAATCCATTTCACTCAATTGGCTTGTTTTCGGTGTTCGATACGGATATCATTCGGAATGCTGATGTTTATACAGGTGGTTTCAGTGCTGAAAATGGAGGACGGGTTTCGTCAATCATGAAAATCACCAGTAAGGATGGGAATAAGAAACGTTTTGGTGGAAAGGTTTCTGCAAGTCCTTTCGTTGCTAAATTACAATTGGAAGGACCTTTGAGCAAACAAAAAGAAGGCAAGGCGAGCTCCACATCTTTCATTTTCAGTGCACGTTCTTCCTATCTAAAAGAAAGTTCCAAGATATTTTATCCGTATGTGGATACAGCAGGTTTACCTTTCAATTTCACTGATATTTATGGGAAAATTTCTTTTAACGGTGACAACGGAAGTAAGCTCAATTTGACTGGATTTAATTTCAGCGATCAGGTTCAATATAAAAGCTTGCAAAAGTTGAATTGGAATACCTTTGGAGCTGGTGCAAATTTCGTTTTGGTGCCAAGTAACAGTACCTTTTTGATGGATGGGGTATTTAGTTACACCGACTATAAAATTAACCTCGACGAAGCAAGTAAGCCATCGAGAAGCAGTGAAATAAGTGGTTTTAACTTGGCCATGAATTTCAAGTACTTTATTGGTAAAAACGATTTCCTTTGGGGTGTTGAAGCTATTGGATTAAACACGGCTTTTACATTTTATAATGAAGTAAATAGAAAAATTGAGCAGAACGAAAACAATACGGAATTAGCATTGTATGCGAAGTACCATTTCACCGTTGGGAAATTGGTTGCCGAACCGAGCTTCCGCATGCACTATTATGCATCGCTAGGAGAAGCTTCTCCGGAACCACGTTTGGGTTTAAAGTTTAATGTGAGCGATAATTTCCGTTTGAAATTTGCCAGCGGTTTATATAGCCAAAATCTAATTGCAGGAGTTTCGGATCGAGATGTAGTGAATTTGTTTTATGGTTTTTTGACTGCGCCAGAAAATGCACCAACCAAATTTAAAGGCACCGATAGAACCAGCAAATTGCAAAAGGCGCAACATATAATTTTTGGATTTGAAAGTAATTTAGGGAAGCATTTGAAATGGAATGTGGAAGCATACTATTTCAACTTTAATCAACTTACCAATATCAACCGTAATAAATTGTACGACGATAACTCGGAAAACGAAGCCCAACCAGATGTTCTAAAGAAAGATTTCATTCTCGAAAAAGGGGTTTCCAAAGGGGTTGACATGACCTTTAAATACGACTTCAAGCGCTTCTATATCTGGGCGGTATATTCCTTGATGAAAGTTACCCGCGAAGACGAACTAATCGATTACAGTCCAGTTTGGGATCGTCGTCATAATATCAATCTACTTGCATCGTATGAATTTGGGAAACGTTTGAATTGGTCATTTAGCGCACGTTGGAACTACGGTTCTGGATTCCCATTCACACAAACCCAAGGATTCTATGAAAACAACACGTTAACAGGGAATCTGAATGGCAATTACACAACAACCAACGGAACACTTGGATCGACATTCGCGCAATTAAATCAAGGCCGTTTACCTGCATATCACCGTTTGGATGTTAACCTAAAACACTCCGTTGAACTTGGCGAAAACACAACTCTCGAACTTACTGCAGGTGTTACTAACTCCTACAATCGCGATAATATCTTTTACTTCGATCGTGTAAAATTTGAACGAATCAATCAGTTACCGATTTTACCAAGTATTGGAGTTAACTTAAGATTCTAAGTTAATTTATCGGAAACAAAAAAGGATGCACATTTAACACGTGCATCCTTTTTTGTTTTGTGCTATTTGATGGTTTGAATCAATCTCGAAACGAAACAAATCATTATCAAATAGGGAATAGATTAAAGCGATATAGAAATAGCAATAGAACTTATTCGAAAGTATTTATTTATGCTTGAGCAGCATTTAATTGTCCAAGTGTGCGGAGATGATTAATGTGAGAAGCAATTGCATCACGCATTTTACGGTGTTCAATATAGATTACTCCAAATTCTTCGCAGGTACTTTTAATGATCTTGCTAATTGCTGGATAATGCACGTGAGAGATTTTCGGAAAAAGGTGATGTTCGATTTGGAAATTCAATCCTCCAACTAACCAAGAAATTACTTTATTACGTGTTGCAAAATTGGCAGTCGTTTTAAGCTGATGAATTGCCCATTCGTCTTCGATTTTATTTGCAACAGGTAGAGGAAAATGTGCTTCTTCGACTGTATGTGCCAACTGAAAAACGATGCTCAATACTACTCCAGCAAACATTCCATATACAAGAAAACCAATTAGCCAAGGTGTAAATCCAATGAAGTAAATGGGTACAATTACAAATGTGCAAAAATGGATGACTTTGAAAGTCCAAAAGGTAATATGATCGGAAGGGTTCATCTTTTTTAAAGGCAAAGAACCAACCATGCGTGTAAAATACTTCTTGTAATCGGTGAAGAAAATCCAATATATGTATAGAAGTGAGTAAGCAAACCAGAAATAAATATGCTGGTACTTATGCATCTTTAAGAATTTCTGCGAATCGCATAAACGTAAAAATGGACGCGCATCGATATCATCATCAATCCCATCAATATTGGTATATGCATGATGAATAACATTGTGTTTGGTGTTCCACATAAACACATTGGCACCCAAAAAATTTAAGGAAAGTCCGGCCAACTTATTAATCCAAGGGTATTTGCTGAAACTTCCGTGAGCTCCATCATGCATGATGTTAAATCCGATGGATGCAGTTAATCCGCCTAAAATGATGCTTTCAACCAACGCAAAATACCAAACAGGGGTATAAAAAACTAGATGAGTGTAAACTGCTAAAAAACTCACTACGAGAATTATTGCTTTTAGGAAAAGTTTGAAATTCCCCGTACTTGCGGTTTCAGCTTCCTTGAAGTATTCGGTAATTCTTGTTTTTAATTCAGTATGAAATGAAGTAGAGTTTGTTATAAATTTTGGTGCTGCCATATTAACGATTGTGCAATGTGAACTGTTTTGTAAAAATGATTCTAACGATTTATTAAAACCAAACAAATGTAAAGCATAAAAGTTTGAATTTGCGTTGTGGCATTACGCATATGCGTTCTTTATGTTTGATTATCAAAACAAAACAATATGAAGAAGCCAAAAACATTCAAGAAATTTGCGTTGTTTTTGGCTTCTTCATTAAGTTGTTCTTGGACGTCTATGACCTCTCCAACGATTTCGGGTTCGAACTTCTGCACCTACGCCGGCAGATCCAGCTAGCTGAGATGCCGATTTTTCTCTATCTGCTCTCGGTGGTCGAGGGGGTTGAGGCTTTTTCTTGGCTTTGGCTGCAGTATTTCGTGGACCTTGCATAGGCACAAACGAACCTGAACTTAAAGGCCAAGGATGTTTTTCAACAACTGGAATAACCTTATCAATCAGCTTCTGAATATCGCGCATGTACTCTTTCTCTTCTTCGTCGCAAAACGAAAACGCAATTCCACTTGCTCCTGCCCTACCCGTTCTTCCAATTCGGTGAACATAGGTTTCGGGAATATTCGGGATTTCGTAATTGATTACATGCGAAAGGTTGTCCACATCAATTCCACGAGCAGCAATATCGGTTGCAACAAGCACACGCGTTACGCCCGATTTGAAATTACTCAATGCTCGTTGACGAGCATTTTGCGCCTTATTTCCGTGAATGGCTTCAGCCGAAACACCGGCTTTATGCAAATCTTTCACAACCTTATCGGCTCCGTGTTTGGTACGTGTAAAAACCAAAGCCGACTTGATGTTCTTATCTTTTAACAAATGAATGAGCAAGTTCTTTTTATCGTTCTTCTCCGTAAAATAAACCTGCTGCTCTATGGTTTCGGCAGTTGAAGAAACCGGAGTCACTTCCACTTTCACCGGACTGGATAAAATAGTATCGGCAAGTTTTTGAATTTCAGGTGGCATAGTAGCCGAGAAAAACAAGGTTTGGCGTTTGGCCGGAATCTTTTGGAGGATCTTTTTTACATCGTGAATGAATCCCATGTCGAGCATGCGATCGGCTTCATCTAAAACAAAAATTTCGAGTTGATGAAGATGGACAAATCCTTGATTCATCAAGTCGAGCAAACGCCCCGGTGTGGCAATCAAGATATCGATGCCGCGTTTTAGTGCATCCGTTTGAGAACGTTGGGTTACACCACCAAAAATGACGGTATGTTTCAAATTGGTATGCTTACCATACGCTGCCATACTTTCGCCAATTTGAATGGCTAACTCACGTGTTGGAGTTAGAATAAGGCATCGAATGGGTTTGTGCGCAGATGATTTTGGTGGTTTGTTGTAAAGGGTTTGTAGAATGGGAATCGCAAATGCGGCTGTTTTTCCAGTTCCAGTTTGTGCACAACCAAGTAAGTCGCGGCCCAGAAGTACATCGGGGATTGCTTGTTCCTGAATGGGAGTGGGTTGAACATAACCTTCGTCTTTCAAAGCGCGAAGAATAGGTTCGATCAGTTGTAATTGATCAAAATTCATAATGGGTTTTCAGGCGTCAAAAGCCTTCAAGCACTGAAACAGCGAAGGAATGGGGAACCTGTTAAATTTTTCCGTGTAACGGAACAGGGTTGAAATTCTCCCTGAAATTGCCGTTCGGCCTGCAGGGGTCAGTGGTGAATCGGTGGCAAAGATAAGTGAAACATCAAGCGCTTCGACAAAATAGTATTATTCCTTCATTTCTAAAACCCAATCGGGTCTTTTCCAAGGTGAATAGTTTACTTGGGCTAAATTCGTATTGGGATCAATAAAAGCTTGCATTGGCCTTCCATTCAGACCTACTTGAATACTGGCTGTTATGATTGGATCAATACCCCATTTTTTACGAAAATCCTTTTTCAAGTATTGCGAAAACTTGAAAATCATATCGGCATTTTGCGCCATATAACTAATCTGCATGGTGTTGATGATCTTCCCAATGTTAACTTCCTCGGGAACGTCTTCCAATTTCCTTCGTGCGTAAAACTTCACATTAACTTTTTTCGTCAGAATTTTCATTCGCCAAGAAAAGAAAGAAGCTTGCCCAGTCCATGCACCGTCTTTCGAAATCAATAAATAACGAAATGGCAGAAGCAACTGAACAACAACGAATAAAATAACAAGGTTTCGGGTAAGGGTGTGTATTGGGAAAAACTCGGCTTGAGCTCCTGTTTTTTTCATCTCGGAGCTTCTACGTCCCAAATTATCCAAGCCCCAACGAGCAAGAAATCGACGAAGCCAAACAGTATCTATAAATAAAATATTGGCAAATGTCATGGCAAGAGGAAAAACACCAATCGAACCGCCTTCGCCCATATTGAAAATATAATGATTACTTATGTTAAAGATGATGGTTCCAATAGCAGCCCAAAGAAAAGCACGACGGTTCCACAGCAGAAAGCCAATCACTAAATCGAAAATCAATCCACCATAAGTGATGTAATAAAGGGCTGCATCTCCATGCAATAAAGCAGATGATGTGTTTACATCAATAAAAAAACGAGGAGGTTGTTGAAGAATAAGCCAATCGTAATTGATTTTTGCTAAACCACCATAAAAGTATACGAGAAACACTAAAAACTGAAAAAGAAATAGCAGCCAGTATGGAATTACTTCTGTTCCAGATTCATCGAATTGGGGTTTGTAAAACAACCAAAATGATGTCAACATTAAAAACATGTAAAAGTGGTTGTTGAAATATGCTTCTTCAAGAAAAAGCAGATAAGCGAATGAAATCAGAAATAAAATCACTCCAACGCGAAGTGTTTTCTTGAAGAACATCAGAACCGGACCAATAAAGGTGCAGTATAAAATAAATTTCATACCACCCGATGGAAGCGGCTTGATGAATGGGAGATAATCGTATGCGAAAAGAAACTTAGGAGCTAGAATTCCAGCTTCGATGAAATGCATCGAAACATATCCAAAAAACTGGATGATTAACACAAAAGCGAAACCTATTCTGAAAATAGTGAGTGGCAAAGCATCAACCGGCTGAAACAACCTTCGAGAAAATCTTTCGAACATAGAAAATTACTCAGTTAAATTGACAAATGATGCCGCCCATTAAAGTAAGCGAAACGACTCAAAAACCGGCATGTATAAAAAGGTATTTGAATCCTCTTTGCTCAAATAAACTACTCATTCCAACCACAGGCATGGCGAAAAATACTCCAGCCAAAAAACCATGAATTGCTCCATGTTTAAAGGTTCTGAAATTGTTGCCATAAGCATCCATGAAATCTTTCAAATATAAACTGATGGCCGAATTGGGGTCGGAAATACCCGGCTCATTTTCTAAAATGGATGCTACAGAAAACTGATGAATAACCATAAATTGCAAAATAAAAGCAGCTAAAATGCAAAATAGAAAAGTGGTTCCAAATGTTACGATCATATTACCTGCTCGAAGCTTCTCTTCGGTAACTTCAGCTGCTTTCATCCATGCTTTTCCAAATAATTTATTGCTGTACCAAAGCATCCCAAATAACATTGGAATCATTGCAGAAACAAGAACTACGAGAAAGTTAATTTTTGGCATATTGTTTTTTTTCGAAGATATTTTAATTCCGAAATCAAATCGAAAAACCCGATAAATCTTCTATCAATAAAAATACAAATCAACTTAATGTTGAATGCTGATTGTATGATTTGAGATTCCTTTGGGAGTTGTAATTTTCAAAAGATAAATCCCTGAATGAATTAGCTGAACATTTATTGTTGAAGAATTCCCCGAATCAATTTGCCTGCCTTGCATATCGAATAATTGATATTCCAGCTTTTCTTCTTTGGTTTCAAACTGAATTTGAAGAAAATCGGAAACGGGATTGGGGTAAATAATAGGGATTGATTTATCGATAGTATTTATTTGTGTAATTGAACAGTGGATGTTATTGAGTCTCCGCCAAATTTCATTGTTAAGAACGGTCGGAACCAAACTTCCAATACCGTTTGGATCCATGCCCATTCTGACCAAAACGAGATTAATCGAAGGAACCACATTCACATACTGACAATATTTTCCAATTCCAGAAACAAGATCTGAAGGAGCTTCGGGCAATATCCATCCTGGGAAACTTATTTGTGATCCAGGAAGCATAAACGACGATTTGCCATTGAGCCACCACAAATAGCCATACGCAGGATTTAGCGATTGAGAACTATTTAACATTGCATCAAAATAGTCCGTGTCATGCATTAACGTATCTTGATTCCACACACCGCGATTCAATATCATCAAGCCAAAACGTGCCATGGCCCTAGCTGTGCTGTACATTACATTATTATCGCCATTCGGAATGTAAGCACTTGTTCCCATGCCAATGCGATTTCGAACTCGTGTGTTGTAAAACTGATTTATCGTACTTCCTGATGCGCCCGAAATGACACCATCGAGTAATGTATATGGCGCATTGTGATATGCCCATCGTGAACCTGCATCGGCTAAATATTCCAAGCAAGTATCTGAAGTGCAATCGGGGTTGACAAAATCATCATTCAAACCGGATGTCATGCTGAGCTGATTTCGAATGCGAATGAGTGATTCCTGCTCAGTTGAACAGCTTGTCCAACCGGCACCTAAATACTCGCTACTTAAATCATCAATCGAAAGCAATCCCTCTTCTTGCGCCATGCCGACTAAAAACCCGGTAAGCGATTTTCCTGCTGATGCCCAAAACCAAAGACTGTCTTTGGTGAATGTTCCATAATATTTCTCAAGTGCAATTTTTCCATCTTTAAGGATGATAAATGCTTTGGAATTATTATCGCCAACATAGTCGATTAAGCTTTGCAATGAGTCGTTGCACCAACCCAACTCCTGATTCGAAAGGGTGTCCCAATTGCTGCCTGTTAATGGCGGAAAATATAGCGTTTGGGAGAAAGCTGAACTAGAAAACACTAGTAAAATAATGGTCAGTAGTTTACTTTTAATCGATGCTAACATTGGTTTGGATTAATTGAGTTTACAAAGATGCAATCAAACAATCTTGGTTTAATAGAAAGCTCCCGATTTAATTTTGATTCACCACTTTGAAGCATTTCCCTGATTCGGTTTTTAGCAAATAAATCCCTGCTTCGGGCAAGACAATTTTAGCATTCTCCTGTGGAAGAAATGAATCAATTAATTTTCCTTCCACAGAA